>NZ_LVCU01000326.1:0-3943 GCF_001647185.1 Rhodococcus sp. EPR-147 | reverse complement strand
TGGTCGCGTCTACGCTTGTGAAATGGCGTTTGCATCCGAACATCCCGTTGTCGCGCACTCCGAGCACCGTCCGGTGGGCGCAATCGAGCGCACCGGACCGGCGTTCGAGGTCGTCAGCGAACACACGCCGGCAGGCGATCAGCCGACCGCCATCGCGGAGCTGGAACGGCGGATCAAGGCGGACGAGAAGGACGTCGTACTGCTCGGTGCCACCGGTACCGGTAAGTCGGCCACGACTGCCTGGCTCATCGAGAAGCTGCAGCGCCCCACTCTGGTGATGGCACCGAACAAGACCTTGGCGGCGCAGTTGGCGAACGAACTGCGAGACATGTTGCCCAACAATGCAGTCGAGTATTTCGTCTCGTACTACGACTACTACCAGCCCGAGGCGTACATCGCGCAGACCGATACCTACATCGAGAAGGACTCGTCGATCAACGACGATGTCGAGCGGCTGCGGCACTCGGCGACGGCATCTCTGCTCTCGCGCCGCGATGTGGTCGTGGTGGCGTCGGTGTCGTGCATCTACGGTCTCGGTACCCCGCAGTCGTACGTCGATCGGTCGATCGAGCTGGAGGTCAACGTCGAAGTGCAGCGTGACGCGCTGCTCCGGTTGCTCGTGGACGTGCAGTACACCCGCAACGACATGGCCTTCACCCGCGGATCGTTCAGAGTTCGTGGTGACACCGTCGAGATCATTCCGTCCTACGAGGAACTGGCGATTCGCATCGAGTTCTTCGGCGACGAGATCGAAGCGCTGTACTACCTCCATCCGCTGACCGGCGACATCGTTCGGCAGGTCGATTCGGTGCGCATCTTTCCGGCCACGCACTACGTTGCCGGGCCGGAGCGGATGGAACGCGCCGTCAAGGACATCGAAGCCGAACTCGAAGGTCGGCTCGCGGAGCTGGAGGGCAAGGGAAAGCTGCTCGAGGCTCAGCGGCTGCGGATGCGGACGCAATACGACCTGGAGATGATCAAGCAGGTCGGGTTCTGCTCGGGTATCGAGAACTACTCGCGGCACATCGACGGACGCGGTGCAGGTACCGCGCCTGCCACGTTGATCGATTACTTTCCCGAGGACTTTCTGCTCGTCATCGACGAGTCTCACGTGACGGTTCCGCAGATCGGGGCGATGTACGAGGGCGACATGTCCCGCAAGCGCAACCTCGTCGACTTCGGGTTCCGCCTGCCGTCCGCGACCGACAATCGGCCGTTGACGTGGGAGGAGTTCACTCAGCGGATCGGTCAGACGGTCTACCTCTCGGCAACTCCGGGAAAGTACGAGCTGGGCCAGACCGGGGGAGAGTTCGTCGAGCAGGTGATCCGTCCGACCGGACTCGTCGATCCCAAGGTCGTCATCAAACCGACCAAGGGCCAGATCGACGACCTGGTCCATCAGATTCGAGAACGCGCGGAGAAGGACGAGCGTGTGCTGGTGACCACGCTGACCAAGAAGATGTCGGAGGATCTGACCGACTACCTGCTCGAACTGGGCATTCGTGTCCGCTACCTGCACTCCGACATCGATACGCTGCGCCGCGTCGAACTGCTCCGGCAGCTCCGACTCGGCGAGTACGACGTGCTGGTCGGCATCAACCTGCTCCGTGAGGGTCTCGACCTGCCCGAGGTCTCGCTGGTGGCGATTCTCGACGCCGACAAGGAAGGCTTCCTCCGGAGCGGCACCAGCCTCATCCAGACCATCGGCCGTGCCGCCCGAAACGTCTCCGGCGAGGTCCACATGTACGCCGACAAGATGACCGACTCCATGACCTACGCGATCGAGGAAACCGAGCGTCGGCGTGAGAAGCAGATCGCGTACAACAAGGAACGAGGCGTCGACCCTCAGCCGCTGCGCAAGAAGATCGCCGACATCCTCGACCAGGTGTACCAGGAAGCCGAGGACACCGAGTCGGTCGTCGAAGTCGGGGGATCCGGGCGCAACGCCAGCCGGGGTCGGCGAGCGCAGGGCGAGGCGGGCCGGTCGGTCAGCACCGGGGTGTACGAGGGACAGGACGTCTCGTCGATGCCCCGCGCCGAACTGGCCGATCTGATCAAGAACATGACCGATCAGATGATGAACGCGGCACGCGAGCTCAAGTTCGAGCTCGCCGGCCGACTGCGCGACGAGATCCAGGATCTGAAGAAGGAGCTGCGCGGGATGGATGCAGCAGGCCTCAAATAGGTTCGGTTACGGTTCAACGATGGACGCAACCACCGCCGGCCGCACCTCTCGCGCGCTCGAGCTCATTCACTCGATGACCTATTTCCTTCCGGAGACGCAGGACGCTCTCGTCGCCGCAGGGTTGCCGCCGCGGGCCTGCTATTTCGCGGGCCGGGCAGCGCCTCTGGGGCGGGTCGGTGCAGGTGTCGTCACCGCTACGTTCTACAACTTCAATCGTGAACTGATCGCGCCGCTGATTCCGGCCGCCTGGGATATCGCGTCGCCCGACGAGATCATGGCAATCCGGTACGACACGCTCGATGCCGCCTTCGCCCGACTGCTCGGGCCCGAGGTCCTGACGTCCGCGGACATGGCCGAGGCCGCAGACCTGGCATCGATCGCAGCCCGTGGCATTCCCGGTGACGACGGCCGACCCCTGTACGCCGCGTATGCCGAGCTCGACTGGCCGACAGCTCCGCATCTCGTGCTGTGGCACGCCCTGACTCTGATCCGCGAATACCGCGGCGACGGTCACCTCGCGGCGCTGCAGACGGCGGGACTGAGCGGTCTCGAAGCACTCATCACCCATACCGCCACCGGCTACGGCTTCGAGAAGGAGTTCGCCCGCAAGCGTCGCGGATGGTCGACCGAGCAGTGGGACGGGGCGGTCGCGTCTCTGGCCGACCGTGAGCTGCTCTCGTCCGACGGTGCGCTGACCCAGGACGGGAAAGATCTCCGTACGTTGGTCGAGGACATCACCAACGACCTCGCCGTTGCACCGTGGGCCGCCCTCGGCGAGGACGGTGCCGCTCGGCTGGTTTCGCTCGCGACGCCGTGGCGCGAGACGATCGTCGGTGCGGGCGTCATTCCGGATGGTGTGTTCGGGCCCGCGATCAAGAAGAAGTAGCCCGCCTCAGCTGGTGATGTCCTTGGTGCCGAAGCGTCGCCACGCGATCAACCCGAACAGTGCCGCGTACGTGACGGCCGAGAACGAACCGACCACCATGTCGTTCCAGTCGATGCTCGTGCCGAATGCATCGATCCACGAATTGGCGTAGTGCCCGGGCAGGTAGTTGCGGAGTGATCCCAGTGCCGTGATCTGGTCGAGAATCTGCATCAGAATCGACGTCATCACCGCACCGCCGACGGCCCCGAGAGGGGCGTCGGTGAGCACCGACAGCAGCATGGCGAGGCCGGCGACCCACAGCAGGTTGATCCCGATGTAGGCGACCGCGATCAGCAGCCGTACCAGCGAGGTGCCGTAGGGCAGTCCTTCACCCAGCGGGGTGATCAGCGACTCCGCGCCGTACATCACGGTGCCGATCAACAGCGACACCCCGACGAGCACCAGGATCGCAACACTGGACAGCGTCGCCGACACCAGTGCCTTCTGCGTCAGCAGACGACTCCTGGGCACGGGAATGGCCAGCAGGTACCGCAGGCTCGACCACGAGGCTTCGCTTGCCACCGAGTCGCCGAAGAACAGGGCCACCACCACGATCAGCAGAAAGCCCACGGACATGAACAGAGCGAAGACCGTGAAGTTCATGCCACCGCGGGTGCCGAGCTCGATGAGCCCATCGGCATCCGAGTCCGCACTCGAGCTGCCGACGGTGAAGGCGATGGCGAGAATTACCGGCAGCAGCGCCAGGAAGCCGATCGCCAGCTGAGTGCGTCGACGACCCAGTTGCCTGCGTAGCTCGGTACGGAACGGCAAGGTACTACCGCCGGTGTATCCGGCAGCGCGCCCGTCTGCGTGTGTGGTGCTCATGAACGATC
>NZ_LVCU01000325.1:0-10310 GCF_001647185.1 Rhodococcus sp. EPR-147 | reverse complement strand
CCGAGATCCCCGCGGTGACGAGCTCTCGGATCACGACGGCGGCATCGGCGTCGGTCAGGTCGACGGTCACCGTGCCGTCGTCGACGATCACTGCGCCCTCGTGGCCGGAGGTACCGAGCACCGACTGCGCGCGGGCGGCGTCGTCGACCCTGATCTCCGTTTGTCCGCCTGCCGCGGTCAGTTCGCGCACAGTGCCGGAACTGATCACCGATCCGCGATTCATGACGACCACGTGGGTGCAGGTCTGCTCCACTTCGGCGAGGAGATGGCTCGACACCAACACGGTTCGTCCGGTCTTCGCGTAGTTGATCAGCACGTCGCGCATCGTCCTGATCTGCGGTGGGTCGAGTCCGTTGGTCGGCTCGTCCAGGACCATCAGATCCGGCAACCCCAGCATGGCCTGGGCGATGGCGAGCCTCTGCCGCATGCCTTGGCTGTACGACTTGACCTTGCGTTCGATCGCGGTGCCGAGGTCTGCGATCTCGAGGGCTTCCTCGACATGGGCGTCCTCCATCGGGCGACCTGTCGCTTCCCAGTACAGCCGCAGATTCTGTGTTCCGGTCAGGTGCGGCAGAAAGCCCGACCCCTCGACGAAGGAGCCCAACCTGGACAGCACCGGTGCTCCTGGCGTCACCTTGTGGCCGAAGACCCTGATGTCACCACCGGTGGGAGTGATCAGGCCCATCAACATGCGCAGGGTGGTGGTCTTGCCTGCACCGTTCGGCCCGAGCAGACCCAGAACCTGGCCCTGCTTCACCTCGAAACTGACGCCGTCGACTGCGCGAAAGCCGTTGGAGTACGTCTTGGCCAGATCGGTGATCACCAGAGGAATGTCGATCAGACTCTCGTCCACTTCGGCGACCGCGCGGCGTCTGGTCCGCACGACCCCGGCCACGATCGCACCGGCGACCGCGAGCAGGACGATCCCGATGCCTATCAGTGGTGCCACCGGAACGGTGCTGTTGGCGCTCGCTTCCGCGGGGACGGTGGGCAACGCGATGGTGTTGTCGGTCATGGCCACGCTGAACTGTGCGGGTTCGAGCGGCACGGCGTACGCCTGATCGGTGGTGGAGATGCTCAGTTCGAGGCGATGACCCTGCTGGACGAGGTAGCTGATGCCCGGCAGGGCAACGGTGACATCGACGGGATCGATGCCCTCGGTGTCGGGCAGGCGGATCGCCGAGACAGCCCCGCCCGGAAGCGTTCTCGTGCCGTTCGGCGCGACGTCGTAGAGCTTCGCGAACAGGACCGCTTGACCCGGCGAGGCCAACGACGCCACCCGCAGATTCACCCGCGGCACACCGGTGACCGTCACGGACGAATCGACGGGTTCGCTGGTGAACGTTGCCGACTGGCCCGGCAGGTCCGCGGTCAGGGCTGCTCCGGCCCCGGTCGATCCCAGGGTCGAGAGCACCGAGCCCAAACCGGGTATCGACGAGACTGCCGACGGCGACGCTCCGGGCGGACGGATGATCGACTGGTTCTCCGCAGCGGGAGTGAACGTCACCGATCGAGTCTCGGTGGGGTCGGAGTCGGGGATGAGCCCTGGGTAGTCAGGAGCTGTCATTCGGCGGTTGCGGTCGCCGCCGCGTTCGTCGGCTGCCCGCTGAGTGGAGTAGACGAACGGCTGGCTATCTGTAGCAGCATCGCTCTCACGCAAGGTCGTGTCGAAGAAGTCGGCGATGGCCTGATCGCTCGTGCCGTCCGTCCCACCTGCGTCGTGACCGCCGTCGAACCATCGCACGGTGACGTTCCCACCGGCCGCCGCGATCTGACGAGCCGTCGCGTCGGCCTGATCCAGACCGAACAGCGTGTCCTGGCTACCCTGAACCAGCAGGGTCGGCGCGGTGATGTTCGACGCCACCGCGACCGGCGAGTGGGCCGTGAGCAGATCGAGGAGCTGTTGGCTGGGTATTCCGGTCACTGCGGACTGGGCGTAGGCGTCGCAGAACTCGGGTGCGAACCGTCCGCAGGCGGATGCCTGCTCGGCGGTGCCGGCTTCGTTGCCGTCGGTTCCGGTGCCGTTGCCGTCGCCGGCCGGTGCTGCACCGGAGGCGCCCACTCCGAAGAACACTCCGGCCCAGCCGCGCTTGAGGACGCCGGGTCCGCCGTATTCGGCAGCTGCGGGGGTGGCGGTGTCGCCGAGGGCTTCTCGGCTCTCGGCGGAGGTGACGCCGTAGTTGGGGAACAGCGCCTGACCCAGGTCGTTCCAGGTGATCGCTGCGGCTATCGAATCGATCCGTGGGTCGGTGCCGCCTGCGCTCAGAGCCAGTGCGCCGCCGTACGATCCGCCGGCGACACCGACGTGCGGGTCACCGGGGGCGTCGAGTTCCACCTCCGGTTGTTCGGCGAGCCAGTCGATGAGTCCGCGTGCGTCGGCGACCTCGCGGTCGGGGGCGTTGAGCGAGATGGAACCCGTGCTGTCGCCGAACCCGCGTGCACTGTAGGCGAGCACGGTGTACCCGCGGGCTGCGAGGTCACGTGCCTCGCCGTCGACCGAGTCCTTGCTGCCGCCGAAGCCGTGGGCGAGCAGCACCGTCGGTGCGGGGGTGACGGCGGGGACGTACAGGCGAGCGTCGATGTCGACGGTGCCCGTCGATCCGGGGCTGTCCGGTAGCGTGATGCGCGCATCACGCGTGGATGTGTCGGCGCTCGAATCCTGGGGGAGGAGTACGAATGCGAGGGCGGCTACAGCCAGAACCGCAATCACGGCGGCACCGACAGTCATGGCCCGTCTCGACAGTGGCGGGCGGGGAATCGGCATGGAAACCAATGTATGTGAGTGGCGCGGATCGTGTTGTTCCCCAAGTTCACGTGCCGATCGGCCGGTTCCGGCTAATGTCAGCGAATCAGTCCCCGGACCACGTTTTTCGGTCCTGTGACTTGCACCAATCGAGTTCGAGCAGAAGTGTCACATCTGTGTGTGTGACCGACAAATGGAGGAATGAATGAGCGCCTACCGCACCGTCGTCGTCGGGACCGATGGCTCCGAATCGTCACTGCGGGCAGTGGAGAAGGCCGCGGCGTTGGCGGGAGACGCCGCTGCCACCCTGGTGATCGCTTGTGCGTACTACCCGGCCGATCCGAAGGACACGTCCGCTGCCGCCGACGCATTGCGCGAGGACGCCTACCAGATCACCGGATCGGCACCGACGCGTGAGATTCTGCGCACGGCGCGCGAGCACGCCACCAAGGCCGGTGCGAAGAACATCGAGGAGAAGGCGATCGTCGGTGCTCCCGTCGAGTCGCTGCTGGCACTCGTGGACGAGGTCAAGGGTGACCTGCTCGTCGTCGGCAACCGCGGCCTGAACTCGTTGACGGGCCGTCTGTTGGGTTCGGTTCCGTCGGACGCCGCTCGCAAGTCCACCTGCGACGTTCTGATCGTGCACACCGTCCGTTGAGTGCACGCTGCACACACCACCGGCCCGCTCTGTCGAATCGACGGAGCGGGCCGGTGGTGTATGCGGTTCTCTAGGCTTCCGGCTCGAACGGCTGCAGCGCCGAGAGCTCACCCGGTAGTGCGTCCGCGTGCACGACGCCGAGTCGCTGAGTCGCTCGGGTGAGCGCCACGTACAGGTCGTTCATACCCTTGACCGAATCCGCCACGATGGCACCGGGTTCGACGATCAGCACCGAGTCGAATTCCAGTCCCTTGGCGTCCTTGACCGTCGATACGGTGACCAGTTCCGATGCCAGATGGCGGAATCGGTCGACGTGGCCTGCGGGAACCAGCACGGCACTCAGGCCTGGGCGAGGGTGCTCGGCCACTCGCTTCTCGACCGCGGTGATCAGATCGTCCGGTGCCACTCGTTGGGCCCACGGTCGTACCCCGGTTCTGCGGATGGACCGCGGCTCGGACTGCTCGGGGTCGATGGCAGCCAACACGTCGTGTGCCACCGTCATGATCTCCGACGGTGTTCGATAGTTCACCGTCAGTTCGGTTCGCTTCCAGCGCTTGGCCACATACGGTTCCAGAACCGAACCCCACGACGAGGTACCGGCGGGATCACCGGTCTGCGCCGTATCGCCCACCAGTGTCATCCACCGATTCGGTATGCGCCGCATGACCATTCGCCACGCCATCGCAGAGAGTTCCTGCGCTTCGTCGACGATCACGTGCCCGTAGGTCCACGTTCGGTCACCGGCGGCCCGTTCGGCCGTCGTGAGTCGTTGACCCGAATTCTGCCGTCGCGCAAGCTGATCGGCGTCGATGAGGTCGTAGGCCATCAGGATCTCCGGGTCGAGTTCGTCCTCGAGGTCCTGAGGTGCCGAACCGGTCAGGATGTCCAGGGCACCCTGGGCGTCGGCGATCTGGCCGCGCCACTGACGTTGTGCCTGTTCACGTTCGGCCGCGTCATCGACGCCGAGTAGCTCGGCGAGTTCGTCGAGCAGGGGAGCGTCGGCCGACGAGAACCCGTGGCCTCGGCGGACGAGGGCTTCGCGCTCCATCTCGTCCAGTGCAGGCGCGGCCGAGGCGATTTTCTCGGGCGAGGCGAACAGGTCGCGGAGAACCTGCTGGGGAGACAGATCCGGCCACAGTTCGTCGACGGCGGCCATGACGTCCCGGTCCTCGCGCATCTCGTCGCGCATGTCCGCGATGTCGTCGGCGCTGAGCAGGCTGGACCCGTCGACGAGGTTCTGTCCGAGTTTCGCTGCCAATTGGTTGGCCAACTGGTCGATGACCGAGGACACGAACAGCGGACGAGCCAGGTTGTGCGGTCGCCGGGACGAGCGGGCACGGCCGCGAGCCCTGGTGACGATCTTGCGATCGAGCGTGATGTCGTAGGTGTCGAACTTCAGCCGACGGGGCTGCGCGGGAACTTCCTGACGGTCGCGTACCGCTTGGGTCAGCACCTCCACCATCGACAGCCTGCCCTTGACCTCGGTCGCCACGGCCGAGTCCTCGCGTTGCGCGCGGACTCCCGGGTAGAGGTCGCCGATCGTGGACAGCAGCACGCCTGTCTCGCCGAGTGACGGCAGTACCTGACCGATGTAATCGAGGAACGTGGCGTTGGGTCCGATGATCAGCACGCCGCTCTTACCGAGCTGCTGACGGTAGGTGTAGAGCAGATAGGCGGCGCGGTGCAGCGCGACGGCAGTCTTGCCGGTGCCCGGTCCGCCCTGAACCACCAACACACTGCGATGCTGCGATCGGATGATCGCGTCCTGCTCGCTCTGGATCGTCTCGACGATGTCGTTCATCTGACCGGTACGTGCGGCATCGAGCGCCGAAAGCAGCGCGCCTTCGCTCGCGACGCCGCCTGCCACGGCGGCATCGTTCGACGATCGGGCGGAGTTCAGGTCGAGGAATTCGTCGGCGATCGATGTCACTCGCCGGCCGCGGGTACGAATGTGTCTGCGACGCAACACGTTTTCGGGTGCGGCGGGCGTCGCCAGGTAGAACGGCCGGGCCATCGGTGCTCGCCAGTCGAGCAGCAGTGTCTCGTAGTCGTTCTTGTCGTCGAGAATCCCGACGCGGCCGATGTATCGCTCGGGCCGGTCGTCGACCTTGGGGTCGAGGGTCTCGGGATCGAGGTCGATGCGCCCGAAGCACAGTCCGTTCTCGGCGGCGTCGTACTTGGCGATATCCTCTGTGTACATCTGGTTGAACGATTCCCGTTCGCTGCGGGCCTGCGGGGTGCCGCCGGTCTCCAACAGCACTGCGCGCAGTCGGTTCGCGGCATACTCGCGTAACGCGTCGAGCTGCGTGTACAGCCGCGTCAGATGCGCCTGCTCTAAGTCTTCTTCGAGCGGCACCACGGAGTCGCTCGATGTGTGGCCGTCGTCCGGCAAAGGGTCTCCTCGGGAGTTCGGCCGAGGCGAAGATATCGCCTCGAAATCAGCCAGAGCAGTCTACGCCGCACAACGGCCCTGCCGCAGAACCGCTGGTTCCGGGGCAGGGCCGTCTACGCGAACGTCGCTGTGTGGTGTCTGCGAAAAATTACTTCGCGTACTGCTGCAGCTTCTTGTCCAAGTTCTTCTGAGCCTTGGCAACTCGCTTCTCGAGCTTGGCGCGAGCCTGCTCGGTCACCTTCTCGAGCTCCTTGCTCTGCTTCTCGGCGCGCTTGCGAGCGCGCTTGCTCAGCGTGTCGACGCGATCGGACGCCAGATCGGCCCACGTGACTCCGCGCTTCTGCGCCTCGTCGGCGAGGACGGAACCCTTCTCGGCCGCCAGATCGGCGAGCTTGGACGCGCGCTTCTGCGCGACATCGGCCAATTCGCCGCGACGATCGGCAGCGACGTCGACGAGCTTGGAGCCACGCTTCTGTGCGAGCTCCGCCAGGTCGGTCCCGCGATGGGCTGCCTTGTCGGCGAGCTTGGAGCCGCGCTTCTGTGCCTCGTCGGCCAAGTCGCTACCGCGGTCGGCGGCCAGTTCGGCGAGCTTGGATCCACGCTTCTGTGCTTCCTCGGCGAGCACCGAACCCTTGTCGGCGGCCACGTGAGCCCAGCGGTTCAGTGCCGGCTGAGCTACGTCGGCCAGCTCCGAGCCCTTCTCGGTAGCGATATCGGCGAGCTTGGCCAACTTGGGCTGGGCGGCATCGGCGAACTTGGCCAGCTTCGGCTGTGCAGCCTCGGCCAGATCGGCGCTGCGGCTCGCGGCGACGGCTGCGATTTCCTTGACGCGCTCACCGGTCTCATGGGTGGAGTGACCCGGCAGTGCCGAGACGACGGTCTCCTGCGCGCGGCGTGCTGCCCGCTTGCTACGCCATGCGACGGACGGCTTGCCCTCGGTGTCGACGGCTGCGATGAGCAGTCCGCCGAGCAGGCTCAGGTTCTTGAAGAAGTGGATTCGCTGCGCAGCCTTGGTCTCCGGGTCGGTCTCGTTCCAGAAGGCGTGTCCGGCGAGCGTCGTCGGTACGAGACTTCCGGCCAGAGCCAGCGAGGCGATGCGCGGTGCCTTGCCGGTGGCCAGCAGAATGCCACCCGCGACCTGGATTCCACCGTTGATACGGACCAGCGTCTCCGGGTCGTTCGGCACGTTCGCGGTGACCTCGTTGGGGAGGACGTCCTTGCCTTGCTCGATCAACGGGGTGGCGGCCTGGGCCTTGCCGGTGGGATTACGGAGTGCGTCGACGCCCCCTGCGATGAAAATCGTAGACATCAGCGGACGGGCGATACGGCGGACCAGCATTGACAGCCTCCTGCGTAGTTTCTCGTGTCATCGGCGGTGGAACCATGGACGGCACGGCGGTCCGAAAACCTACCGCTGTGCGTCCTTTTGTCACACTATTCATACCCCGTGGTTCGCGGTCTCAAGCACGCCGATCGTTACCAACCCCTGGCGCGCCATTCGTCCAGGTGAGGGCGCTCGGCACCGGGCGTCGTGTCCTTACCGTGCCCCGGGTAGACAACGGTCTCGTCGTCGAAGCGGTCGAACAGTTTCGCTGTCACGTCGTCGAGCAGACGGGTGAAATCCTCGGGGCTGCCCGTCTTGCCGACGCCACCGGGAAAGAGAGAATCTCCGGTGAAGAGGTGGGTGCGCGCGCCCTCGGCATCGGTCAGTGCGAGTGCGATGGAGCCGGGAGTGTGTCCGATCAGGTGCACCACATCGAACGTGAGCTCTCCCACCGACACGGTGTCCCGATCGGCGAGCAGGCGGTCGGGAGCCACAGGCAGGGGACCTGCATCGAGTTCGTGGGCTGCGGTCGGAGAGTCCGTACCGCCGGCAATGTCTGCCAGCGCCTGCCAGTGGTCGGCGTGCTGATGAGTCGTCACGATGAGTGAGAGCGTCGGCGCGTTCCTGTCGATGAGCGACGAGATGCGGTCGGCCTCGTTTGCAGCGTCGATCAGCACCGAGTGGCCTGTTGCGGAACAGACGACAAGGTAGGTGTTGTTGTCCATGGGGCCGACCGACATCTTCGTGATCGTCGCTCCGGGAATCGTTCGCCGCTGCGGCTGCGAGCCCTGAGAGACGACGCCGGTGTAGTTGTCATCGATGACCATGAGGTGCTCGTCCATTTCCAGGACGCTACCGTCGTCGACGGCATGATGGGCGTCGGGGTCGCGCAGCTGGAAAAGTGTGTCGGTGCCTGGATCTACCATTGCTACTGCGTGAGGTTCGTCCCTCACCACAACAGGTTTTCGACGTGGGGTCCACGGTTACACGACGTGTGACCGGTGCGTCGGCATCACACGTCATCACGCGACTCGAAGGTCGTGCAGTGCTGCGCCCCGCAGCAACTCGGCTGGACGTGCTCGTTCGGAAAGAAGGGAACACAGTGGCGGATCGCCTGATAGTGCGAGGTGCACGGGAGCACAATCTGCGGGGAGTCGACATCGACCTGCCGCGGGATGCGCTGATCGTGTTCACGGGTCTGTCCGGATCGGGCAAATCCTCACTCGCCTTCGACACGATCTTCGCCGAAGGGCAGCGTCGCTACGTGGAGTCGCTGTCCGCATACGCGCGGCAGTTCCTCGGCCAGATGGACAAGCCGGACGTCGATTTCATCGAGGGCCTCTCGCCTGCGGTCTCCATCGATCAGAAATCGACCAACCGCAACCCGCGATCGACCGTGGGCACCATCACCGAGGTCTACGACTACCTCCGGCTGTTGTACGCGCGTGCAGGAACGGCTCACTGCCCGGTGTGCGGCGAGCAGATCGCCAAGCAGACTCCGCAGCAGATCGTCGATCAGGTGCTGGACATGGAGGAGGGCCTGAAGTTCCAGGTTCTCGCGCCGGTGGTTCGTACCCGCAAGGGTGAGTTCGTCGACCTGTTCGACTCGTTGAACACGCAGGGCTACTCGCGTGTTCGCGTCGACGGCGTCGTACATCAGCTCACGAGCCCGCCGGTGCTCAAGAAGCAGGAGAAGCACGACATCGAGGTCGTCGTCGACCGCCTCACCGTCAAGTCGAGCTCGAAGCAGCGTCTGACCGACTCGGTGGAAACCGCCCTTCGGCTGGCCGACGGCATCGTGGTGCTCGACTTCGTCGACCGTGACGAGAATGCGTCGGACCGTGAGCGCCGGTTCTCCGAGAAGCTCGCCTGCCCCAACGGGCACCCGTTGTCCATCGACGATCTCGAACCGCGGTCGTTCTCCTTCAACTCGCCGTACGGTGCGTGCCCGGACTGCGTCGGACTCGGCGTGCGCAAGGAGGTCGATCCGGAGCTGGTCGTTCCCGACGGCGATCTCAGCCTCGCCGACGGTGCCATCGCACCGTGGTCGATGGGCCAGACGTCGGAGTACTTCGGCCGCCTGCTCTCCGGGCTCGCCGACGCCATGGGATTCGACCTGAACGCGCCGTGGAACAAGTTGCCCGCCAAGGTCAAGCGCGCAGTCCTCGAGGGCAGCGATCACCAGGTGCACGTGAAGTACAAGAACCGCTACGGCCGCACGCGGTCGTACTACGCCGAGTTCGAGGGTGTGATGCCGTTCCTGCACCGCCGGTTGGAGCAGACCGAGTCCGAGCAGATGAAGGAACGCTACGACGGCTACATGCGCGACGTGCCGTGTCCCACCTGCAACGGGGCGCGGCTGCGGCCGGAGATCCTGTCGGTCACGATCGCGGCGGGCGACTTCGGCCCGAAGTCGATCGCCGAGGTGTGCGAATTGTCGATCGCCGACACCGCGAATTTCCTGAACAGCCTCACCCTCGGTCGCCGCGAGGAAGCAATCGCCGGGCAGGTCCTCAAGGAGGTGCAGGCTCGCCTCGGCTTCCTGCTGGACGTCGGTCTCGAATACCTGTCACTGGCCAGGACCGCCGGCTCGCTGTCCGGCGGCGAGGCGCAGCGCATCCGCCTTGCAACCCAGATCGGATCGGGACTCGTCGGTGTTCTGTACGTCCTCGACGAGCCGTCGATCGGACTGCATCAGCGCGACAACCGTCGGCTCATCGACACGTTGACGCGATTGCGCGACCTCGGAAACACCCTCATCGTCGTCGAGCACGACGAGGACACCATCCGTACTTCCGACTGGATCGTCGACATCGGTCCGTTGGCGGGTGAGCACGGCGGACGCGTCGTGCACAGCGGTTCGTACGAGGACCTCCTGACCAACGAGGAATCGCTGACCGGTGCGTATCTGTCCGGACGGATGGAGATTCCGCTGCCCGACACCCGTCGTGTCGTGGACAAGAAGCGTCAGGTCACCGTGGTCGGTGCCCGCGAGCACAATCTGCGTGGAATCGACGTCAGCTTCCCGCTCGGTGTGCTGACCTCGGTCACCGGGGTGTCGGGTTCGGGCAAGTCCACACTCGTCAACGACATTCTCGCGACGGTGATGGCCAACAAGCTCAACGGTGCCCGCCAGGTTCCCGGTCGGCACACGCGCATCAACGGCCTCGATCAGCTCGACAAGCTGGTGCGG
>NZ_LVCU01000324.1:0-2407 GCF_001647185.1 Rhodococcus sp. EPR-147 | reverse complement strand
CACCGAGGCCAAGGTGCGCGGCTATCAGCCCGGTCGATTCTCGTTCAACGTCAAGGGCGGCCGGTGCGAGGCATGCTCGGGAGACGGCACACTCAAGATCGAGATGAACTTCCTTCCGGACGTCTACGTTCCGTGCGAGGTCTGTGAGGGAGCGCGATACAACCGCGAGACACTCGAAGTCCATTACAAGGGCAAGACCATCGCCGAGGTCCTGGACATGCCGATCGAGGAGGCTGCCGACTTCTTCGAGGCCATCACCTCGATCCACCGCTACCTCAAGACACTCGTCGAGGTCGGTCTCGGGTACGTCCGACTCGGCCAACCGGCAACGACGTTGTCCGGCGGCGAGGCGCAACGCGTCAAGCTGGCAGCGGAACTGCAGAAGCGGTCCACCGGCCGCACGGTCTACATTCTCGACGAACCGACCACCGGCCTGCACTTCGAGGACATCCGCAAGCTGCTCGGCGTCGTGAACGGCTTGGTGGACAAGGGCAACACGGTGATCGTGATCGAGCACAATCTCGACGTCATCAAGGTCTCGGACTGGGTCATCGACATGGGCCCCGAAGGTGGCTCGGGCGGCGGAACGGTTGTGGCGCAGGGTGATCCGGAGGCAGTGGCGGCGGTCTCGGAAAGCTACACCGGCAAGTTCCTGCAAGAGGCGCTCACCCGGGAGTCGGTCGTCGCCCCGCCGGTGAAGGCGGCTGCGAAGAAGCGTAGGCCCCGCAAGGTCGCCGCCGTCCGATAAGCGCTGCAGTCGGCTGGAGCCGTCCGATTCGGACCCCGTGAACGACGAAGCCGCATCCGTTGACTACCGGATGCGGCTTCGTGCGTCGGTCTCGACTTGGCTGGTGTTCTGCTCAGTGCACCGGACCGGTGTACTTCTCGCCGGGGCCCTTTCCCGGCTCGTCCGGATGGGCCGAGGCTTCCCGGAATGCGCGCTGCAGGGCCTGCAGGCCGTCGCGAATGGGTCCGGCATGGGGGCCGAGGTATTCCACCGACGCGGTGACCAGGCCGGCCAAGGCGGTGATGACGCGGCGTGCCTCGTCGAGGTCGAGGTATGGGCTCTCCGCGGGATCCGGCTCGGACAGTCCCAACTTCTCGGCTGCGGAACTCATCAGCATCACCGCAGCGCGGCTGATGACCTCGACCGCGGGGACTTCGGCGAGTTCACGGACTTCGGGCTCGGTGCCGACGGGGTCGGCACCCGCGGGATCGCCATCGGCGGGAGTGGGGGCGCTGGTCATGCCTACGAGAATCCCACGCCGGCTGCAGCGGGGAGAATCGGGTGCCGACGCTGTCGGGGACGATCGAGCTCGATTGTCGGTTTCTCGAATCGGCTGGTAGTGTGACTCGACGACCGTCTTCGGCGTGCGCTCCTCGATGGAGTTCACCGCACGGAGGCAGCAAGTGGAGCCCGACTCCCACCGGCACGTAGCCTTCAAAAAGCTACTTCCCGGTCCGGTCGCACGAAGGAAGTCCTCACCGGCCTCCTGCGTGCTTCCTCCCAGTGAGGAGACTGTACGGCGACAGTTGTCGTGCGGGTCGACCGGTCGACATCGGGCCCTGCTATCGGATCACACCGAAAGCAGGGTTTTTTCGTTGCAGCGGTTCACATCGCTGCGGGGAATGTCGAGGATCGACGGCGACGGGCTGTGCCAGTGGCAGGCGGTCGGGTTGCACACCACACCGCACTACCTAGGAGGCCCCATCAGCACTGAGACCCGCATCAACGATCGCATCCGAGTTCCCGAGGTCCGGCTTGTCGGACCGGGTGGTGAACAGGTGGGGATCGTGCGTGTTGAAGATGCACTCCGCTTGGCTCTCGAAGCCGACCTCGATCTTGTAGAAGTAGCTCCCGACGCACGTCCGCCGGTCTGCAAGATCATGGACTACGGGAAGTTCAAGTACGAGGCTGCGCAGAAGGCGCGCGAATCGCGCAAGAACCAGACGCTCACCGTCATCAAGGAGCAGAAGCTCCGTCCCAAGATCGACGCGCACGACTACGAGACGAAGAAGCGCAACGTCGTTCGCTTCCTCGAAGCCGGCTCGAAGGTCAAGGTCACCATCATGTTCCGCGGTCGCGAGCAGTCGCGTCCCGAGCTCGGCTTCCGTCTGCTGCAGCGCCTGGGCGCGGACGTCGCGGAGCTCGGCTTCGTGGAGACCTCGGCCAAGCAGGACGGCCGCAACATGACGATGGTGTTGGCACCGCACAAGGGTGCCAAGACTCGCGTCAAGGCACAGGAGAGCGCAGCGGCACCGCCCGCGCAGCGCGCACCGGCCCCCGCGCCGGAACAGCCCGCCGATGCAGCCCCGGCTGCCGAAGCACCGGCCGCAGCAGCTCCGGCTACTCCGGCGCAGACCAACTGAGCCTCGCGCTCTACCAGTAAGACAGCCCTACACCTGC
>NZ_LVCU01000323.1:0-2610 GCF_001647185.1 Rhodococcus sp. EPR-147 | reverse complement strand
CAGAAGACCCACAGTGGTGCCAAGAAGCGATTCAAGGTGTCCGGCAGCGGCAAGATCCTGCGCCAGAAGGCCGGCCGTCGCCACCTGCTCGAGCACAAGCCCACCAAGGTGACTCGTCGCCTCGATGGTGTCGCCGTTGTCAAGAAGGCCGACGTGCCGCGGATCAAGCGCCTGCTCGGCATCTGATTCGGCCCGCCGCCGACTGATTTCGGTCGGCTTCATCCCATTACCATTCGGGGTTTCACACACCCCCAGATCGACAGGATTCACCAGTGGCACGCGTAAAAAGGGCCGTCAACGCCCAGAAGAAGCGCCGTTCGATTCTCGAAGCGTCCAAGGGCTACCGCGGACAGCGCTCACGTCTGTACACCAAGGCCAAGGAGCAGCAGCTCCACTCGCTGACCTATGCGTACCGGGACCGCCGCGCGCGCAAGGGTGACTTCCGCAAGCTGTGGATCACGCGTATCAACGCTGCAGCTCGCGCCAACGACATCACGTACAACCGCTTCGTCCAGGGCCTCAAGGCCGCAGGCGTCGAGGTCGACCGCAAGATCCTCGCCGAGCTCGCTGTGTCGGATGCTGCGGCGTTCGCAAGCCTGGTCGCCATCGCCAAGGCCGCGCTGCCTGCCGATGTCAACGCTCCGGCCGGAGAAGCAGCCTGAGCGAGTCGACGTACGACGACTCAACACCGAAACGGCCCGTGGATTCGCTGACCGAGCGAACTCCGCGGGTCGTTTCGGCCGTCAAGCTCGCTCGAGCCGCAGAACGCAAGAAGACCGGGCTCTTTCTGGCCGAAGGCTTCAATGCGGTGTCCGAGGCGGCCCGGTCCCGGTTGGTTCGTGAGCTGTTCTTCACCGCGGATGCTCTCGAGCGCCACCATGACCTCATCACGTCCATCGAGGCGGGTGGCGCACGAGTTCACCCGATCACCGACCGTGCTGCGAAGGCATTGTCCGACACGGTCACTCCGCAGGGCTTGATCGCAGTCACCGAATTGATCGACGTCCCGATCGACCGTGCGTTGGCCGGAACACCGCGGCTGGTGGCCGTACCGGTGGAGACGGCCGAGCCGGGCAATGCCGGGACTGTGATTCGCGTCGCCGACGCGGCGGGAGCGGATTCGGTCGTTCTACTGGGCGATTCGGTGGATCCCCACAACGGCAAGTGCGTCCGCGCCTCGGCGGGCAGCGTGTTCCATCTGCCCATCGCTCGGGAGCGATCGATCGAGTCCGGAATCGACGCGTTGCGCAGGGCGGGTCTGACCATCGTCGCGACGGCCGCCGATGGCGAAGTGGACTTGGACGACGCGGACGAGCTGCTCATGCAACCGACCGCGTGGTTGTTCGGCAACGAGGCACACGGACTCTCGGAGTCCGTGACGCGCGGCTCCGATCACCGCATTCGAATCCCGATCCACGGCCGCGCCGAGAGCCTCAACCTGGCGACCGCCGCGGCGATCTGCCTGTACGCGAGTGCCAGGGCGCAGCGACGCTCCGAAACCCCGTGAGCAGGTCTCACCTAGGATCGTTACTTGTCTGTTCTGAGCAGACACCGACTATTACTCGAGGAGTGCAGCTGTCGTGGCGAAGAAAGATGGCGGACCCGAGCCGGTAGATCCGTCCGTTCTCGAGGAGTCCGCGCTCGGATCCGCAGTGGACTCGGCCGAGCAGGCGTTCGCCGACGCGTCGGACCTCGATGCTCTGACCAAGGTCAAGATCGATCACGTGGGCGGCAAGGCTCCGTTGGCACTGGCGCAGCGCGCGCTCGGTGCGATCCCGGGGGACCAGAAGGCGGACGCGGGCAAACGCGTCAAGGCAGCGCGTGATCGAGTGCAGAAGGCCTTCGACGAGCGACGCGCCGTGCTGTCGGCCGAGCGTGACGCAGCGATCCTGGTCGCGGAAACCATCGACGTGACACTGCCGACCGACCGAGCTCCCGTCGGTGCTCGGCACCCCATCACGATCATCGCCGAACAGGTTGCCGATGTGTTCGTCGGAATGGGCTGGGAGGTCGAAGAAGGCCCCGAGGTCGAGACCGAACACTTCAATTTCGACGCGCTGAACTTCCTGCCCGACCACCCGGCACGCACGATGCAGGACACGTTCCACATCGCGCCGGAGGGTTCGCGTCAGGTTCTGCGTACTCATACCTCCCCGGTGCAGGTCCGGTCGATGCTCTCGCGTGAGGTTCCGATCTACGTCGTTTGCCCGGGACGGACGTTCCGCACGGACGAACTCGACACGACGCACACTCCGGTCTTCCATCAGGTCGAGGGTCTCGCGATCGACAAGGGCCTGACCATGGCGCACCTGCGCGGCACACTGGATGCGTTCGCGAAGGCGTTGTTCGGCAACGACACCCGTACACGCATGCGCCCCAACTACTTTCCGTTCACCGAGCCGTCGGCCGAGGTCGACGTGTGGTTCCCGAAGAAGAAGGGCGGGGCCGGTTGGGTCGAGTGGGGTGGCTGCGGAATGGTCAACCCGAAGGTGTTGCAGGCCAGTGGCATCGATCCCGAGGTCTACACCGGATTCGCGTTCGGAATGGGTCTCGAGCGGACGCTTCAGTTCCGCAACGACATCCCGGACATGCGCGACATCGTCGAGGGCG
>NZ_LVCU01000322.1:0-2119 GCF_001647185.1 Rhodococcus sp. EPR-147 | reverse complement strand
GCACACGTGCGAGTCCCACAATCCTGGCTGACCGAGGTCCTGCACGCGGGAACGCCCGACTGGGCCGTCTCGCCCGAGGAACTCGACGCCGGTTTCGTGCGGGTCGGGTTCGAGGTCGAGGAACTCGATTCGCTGGACAACGTGACCGGGCCACTCGTGGTCGGTCGGGTCGGCTCGATCGAGGAGCTGACCGAGTTCAAGAAGCCGATTCGCTTCTGCCTGGTGGACGTCGGAGCAGCCGAGCCACAGGAAATCGTGTGTGGTGCCAGGAACTTCGCCGAGGGTGACCTGATCGTGGCCGCGCTGCCGGGCAGCGTCCTGCCCGGTGGATTCGCCATCGCGTCGCGCAAGACCTACGGCCGCAACTCCAACGGCATGATCTGCTCGACGCTCGAACTCGGGTTGGGTAAGGATCACTCCGGAATTCTGGTGCTGCCCGAGGGCACGGCCGCTCCGGGCGACGACGCCAAAGCCGTTCTCGGTCTGCTGGACTCGGTCATCGAGCTCAACGTGACCCCGGATCGCGGCTACGCCTTCTCGGTCCGAGGCCTCGCCCGCGAACTGGCCTGCAGTTTCGACCTTCCGTTCGTGGATCCGGCGCGCACGGTCCCCACCGAGGTCACCGGTGACGCCTGGTCGGTCACCGTCGAACCGAACTCGGGCGCTTCGCGATTCGCGTTGCGCAAGATTGTCGGCATCGATCCGACGGCGACGACGCCCTGGTGGATGCAGCGTCGACTGCTGCTGGCCGGCGTACGCCCGATCTCGGCGGCCGTCGATGTCACCAACTACGTGCTCCACGAACTCGGGCAGCCGTTGCACGCGTTCGATGCGGCAAAGCTCGACGGCGATCTGGTCGTCCGGCGTGCGAACGCGGGGGAGAAGCTGACCACGCTGGACGGCGTCGAGCGTTCTCTCGATGCCGAGGACGTCGTCATCGCCGACGGATCGGGAGCGATCTCGTTGGCCGGTGTCATGGGCGGCGCGTCCACCGAAGTCGACGACTCGACCCCCGAGGTCGTCCTCGAAGCTGCGTCGTTCGATCCGCTCGCGGTGTTCCGCACCGGTCGTCGCCACAAGCTCTCCAGCGAGGCCAGCAAGCGTTTCGAGCGGACCGTGGATTCGGCTCTGCCTGTCGCAGCACTCGATCGGGCCGCACAGTTGTTGGTCGAGATCGCCGGCGGCCGGATCGAGCCCGTGTTGACCGATATCGGCGAGGCATCCGAATATCCCACGGTCACGATGGACTTCGACCTGCCGGACCGAATCGCCGGAGTGCAGTACCCCAACGGAACCGCTGCCCGACGGTTGACGCAGATCGGTTGCGGAGTCGAGGTATCGGTCGACGACGCCGGACACGGCCAGCTCATCGTCACCCCGCCGTCCTGGCGACCGGACCTGGTGCAGCGCGCCGACCTGGTGGAAGAGGTGCTGCGGCTCGAAGGGCTCGAACAGATCCCGTCGGTACTGCCGTCGGCCCCGGGCGGTCGTGGCCTCACTGCCGAACAGAAGCGCAGGCGTGCCGTCGGCAAGGCTCTCGCGTTCTCCGGGTACGTCGAGGTGTTGCCTCCGGTGTTCCTGCCCAAAGGCGTGTTCGACACGTGGGGTCTCGACGCGGACGACCCACGGCGCGCGACCACCTCGGTACTCAATCCACTCGAGGCCGACCGTCCCGAGCTCGCGACCACTGTGCTTCCCGGTTTGCTCGAGATGCTGAGCCGGAACATCGCGCGCGGTCAGCGAGACGTCTCGCTGTTCGGCATTGCTCAGGTGGTGCTCCGACACGACGCCACCGCAGCTGTGGACGCGTTGCCGGTCGACCGTCGGCCCACCGACGACCAGATCGCCATGCTTCGTGGTTCGTTGCCGGCGCAGCCGGTGCACGTGGGCATGGTGCTCACCGGTCAGCGTGAGTTGTCGGGTCCGTGGGGTCCCGGCCGCGCCGCAGAGGCCGCCGATGCGTTCGCTGCGGTGCGTACCGTCGCCGAGGCGTCCGGAGTGCACGTCGATCTTCGGGCGGCGCAACACCTTCCGTGGCACCCGGGTCGGTGCGCGGAGGTCCTGCTCGACGGTGAGGTCGTCGGATACGCGGGCGAGCTGCATCCGGCCGTGCTCGAGC
>NZ_LVCU01000321.1:0-3576 GCF_001647185.1 Rhodococcus sp. EPR-147 | reverse complement strand
CGCCGTATCCGGCGGTGCTGCAGGACGTGGCCGTGGTGGTCGACGCGTCCGTACCTGCGGCGTCGGTGGAAGCCGCGCTCACGATCGGCGGTGGCGACCTGCTCGAGTCGATCCGGCTGTTCGACGTCTACGAGGGCGAACAGGTCGGCGAGGGTCGCAAGTCGCTGGCATTCGCGCTGCGGTTCCGAGGTGCAGACGGCACCTTGACCGAGGATCAGGCAACGGCTGCACGCGATGCGGCGGTCGACGCGGCATCGAAGGCCGTCGGCGCGCAGCTGCGCAGTTGAATCAGCGCAGTTGCGCAGTTGAACAAGCGCAGTTGCGCAGTCGATCCGTGCACACCCGGGCTCCGGTGTCCGTAGCGTGGAGTCACGAGTACGACGGGTGACGGGAGCAGCGCATGAGTGAATTCGGAACAGACGGTGCGGCGACGGATCTTCAGGTGATCGAGGAGATCCTGGCTGCAGTGGCCGGTCGGTCCCGGTTGGCCCCGGTGGCGGCAGCCGCATCGGCGCTGGCGGTCGAGTTGCGCAATGCTGAGCCCGAATCCACTGGACCCGATCGCGGTGCACCACCCGGGACGGTTCCCGACGTCGACGTTCCGCAGGTGACCAAGCCGCGGATCGACCAGCCGCTCGGTGATCCACCGCCGGGGGCTCCGCTCGGCGGCACGGTTCCGGGGATAATCGATGCGGAGCTGGTCGAGGACCAGCCCGTCGGTAGCGGATACGGTGCCGGTGCGGTGAGCGCGCCGATCGGTGACTTCACCGATTCGGGGGTGCCCACGTGGGACGGTGTACGCGACAAGGTCGAACAGCGATCGGGCACAGCCGTCGGCGCGGAGGAACTGGACCGAGAGTCCAGGGCGGGCCGTGACCTCGACGAGCAGTGGAACGAGCGGCAGGACGCCGGCCGAAAGAAGCTCGACGAGATCCGCAGGTCCATGGGCGGACGCTGACACACCGGACCCGTTCATGAATGAGCTTGCATGATGCTGCATAATAAACCGTATGACTATTTCGGAGGCCACGCCGAGGCGCATCGCGGTGGCGGGCGCAAGTGGGTACGCCGGCGGCGAGATTCTTCGATTGCTGCTCGGGCACCCGGGAGTGCGCGACGGTTCGTTGGTCATCGGCACGCTGACCGCGGGCGGCAATGCCGGTGCGACGCTGGGTGAATTCCATCCCCATCTGTTGCCTCTCGCAGACCGCGTTCTCGCGCCGACCACCGTCGACGAGCTCGCGGGTCACGATGTCGTGTTCCTGGGGCTCCCGCACGGCAAGTCCGCCGAACTCGCGCTGCAGCTGCCCGAGTCCGTGGTGATCATCGACTGCGGGGCCGACTTCCGCCTCACCGACGGTGCGGCCTGGGAGAAGTACTACAAGAGTCCCCATGCGGGCAGTTGGCCGTACGGATTGCCGGAGTTGCCGGGCTGCCGTGAGCGATTGGTCGGTGCCACTCGCATCGCGGTTCCCGGGTGTTACCCGACGGTGTCGTCTCTCGCGCTCGCACCTGCCGTCGCCGCAGGCATCATCGAGCCCCGCGTCAATATCGTTGCCGTCAGCGGTAGTTCGGGTGCCGGCCGAGCTCCGAAGGCCGATCTTCTCGGTTCGGAGGTGATGGGTTCGGTTCGGGCGTACGCGGTTGCGGGCGCACACCGCCACACTCCCGAGATAGTCCAGAACCTCTCGGCGCTCGCCGGTAGCGATGTCGCGGTGTCCTTCACACCGGTTCTCGCACCGATGCCTCGCGGAATCCTGGCCACCTGCACCGCGATCACCACCGCCACGCAGGCACAGGCCGTCGAGGTCTACGAGAAGGCATATGCCGCAGAGCCGTTCGTGCACGTGCTTCCAGCCGGTCGCCTTCCCCAGACCGGTTCGGTCATCGGGTCGAACGCCGTGCAGATGAGCGTGTCGGTCGATGCGGACGCCGGCTTGCTCGTCGTGATCGCGGCCATCGACAACTTGGCCAAGGGCACGGCTGGAGCTGCCGTCCAATCCATGAATCTTGCACTGGGAATCACCGAGACCGAGGGTCTCTCTACCGTAGGAGTAGCACCATGAGCAGCGTCGGGAGCCAGGCGGAGGCCGTCGGCATGATTGCGGGCAAGCTCGTGCGCACGCAGGGTGTCACCTGTCCTGCAGGTTTCCGCGCTGCCGGTATTCCGGCCGGAATCAAGGCGAGTGGCAAGTCCGATCTGGCCTTGGTGTTCAACGAGGGTCCCGATTTCGCTGCGGCGGGTGTGTTCACCCGCAACAAGGTCAAGGCTGCGCCGGTGTTGTGGTCGCAGCAGGTGCTCTCCACCGGACGGCTGCGCGCGGTCATCCTCAATTCCGGTGGTGCCAATGCCTGCACCGGTGCGCCGGGCTTTCAGGACTCGCACCGTACAGCCGAGGAAGTGGCGTCCGCACTGAGCAATTGGGGTTCCGAGACCGGAGCGATCGAGGTTGCCGTGTGCTCGACGGGTCTCATCGGTGATCGGCTCCCGATGGACAAGCTGCTGCCCGGCGTGACCGAGGTGGTGCACGAACTCGCGGGTGGAATTTCGGGTGGTACCGATGCGGCGTACGCGATCATGACCACCGACACCGTTCCCAAGCAGGCGGCCGTTCATCATGCCGACAAATGGAACGTCGGCGGCATGGCCAAGGGTGCAGGCATGCTGGCACCGTCGTTGGCCACGATGCTCAGCGTCATCACCACCGATGCCGTCGCCACCGCGGACCAGTTGGACAAGGCACTGCGCGCGGCGACCCGGATGTCCTACGACCGGCTCGACGTCGACGGCGCGTCCTCGACGAACGACACCGTGCTGCTGCTCTCGTCCGGAGCCAGCGGAGTCGCACCGTCTCAGGAAGAACTCGACGCCGCGGTCCTGGCGGTGTGCGACGACCTGGCCGACCAGATGATGGCCGACGCGGAGGGCGTCACCAAGCGGGTGCGGATCACCGTGTCGGGCGCGATGAGCGAGGACGACGCCCTGATCGGCGCTCGCGCGGTCGCCAGGGACTCCCTGACCAAGACGGCCCTCTTCGGGTCGGATCCCAACTGGGGCCGGGTGCTCGCGGCAATCGGTATCGCCCCGATCGAGCTCGATCCGGATCGAATTGCCGTGTCCTTCAACGGAAATCCGGTCTGTATCGACGGCGTGGGAGCGCCGGGAGCTCGGCAGGTCGATCTGTCCGGTGTCGACATCTCGGTGACCATAGCTCTCGGTCTCGGCGCAGGGTCTGCCACCATTCGAACCACCGATCTCTCGCACGCGTACGTCGAAGAGAATTCGGCGTACTCGTCATGACCTCGGCCGCACTGCAGTTGACGGCCGCGCAGAAGGCCTTCACGCTCGCCGAGGCTCTGCCCTGGCTGCAGCGATTCTCGGGCAAGGTCGTCGTCGTGAAGTACGGCGGAAATGCCATGATCGACGAGAATCTGAAGCGGGCGTTCGCGGCCGACATGGTGTTTCTGCGCACCGTCGGAATCCATCCGGTCGTCGTTCACGGCGGCGGGCCGCAGATCTCGGCCATGCTGACCAGACTCGGCCTGGCCGGTGAATTTCGCGGCGGATTCCGCGTC
>NZ_LVCU01000320.1:0-12367 GCF_001647185.1 Rhodococcus sp. EPR-147 | reverse complement strand
TATGCCGTCGGAATTTCCGGTGAGGATGCGCACCTGTTCACCGCGACGCGTCGCACCGTGCTGGTCGACGGCACCGAGACCGACATCGGTCTCGTCGGCGACGTCACGTCGGTTGATCCTGCCGCGGTCTTCGATCTCATTGCCGCAGGACGTATTCCGGTGGTGTCCACCATCGCGCCCGACCGCGACGGCGTCGTCCACAACATCAACGCCGACACTGCGGCAGCGGCGCTCGCCAGTGCCCTCGGTGCCGAGAAGATGGTGGTGCTCACCGATGTCGAAGGCCTGTACACGGATTGGCCCGATCGCAGCTCGTTGACCTCCGAGATCGACGCGTCCACGCTCGAGGCGTTGCTGCCCTCACTCGACGCCGGGATGGTGCCGAAGATGGAAGCGTGCCTGCGGGCGGTTCGAGCCGGCGTTCCGTCGGCTCATGTCATCGACGGTCGCGTCGAACATTCCGTGCTGGTGGAGCTGTTCACCGGTGAGGGAATCGGCACCATGGTCACCCCCGATCACTCTTCCACGTCAGGAGTCACGCCATGACCGGCACCGAGTCCACCCTCGATCTGCAACAGCGGTGGTCGAATTCGTTGATGGACAACTACGGTGTTCCGCGCGTGGCGCTCGTCCGCGGCGAGGGCGCGGTGGTGACCGACGCCGACGGAAAGCAGTATCTGGACCTGCTCGCGGGCATCGCCGTGAACATCCTCGGACATGCCCACCCGGCGGTGATCGAGGCGGTCACCACTCAGCTGTCCACCCTCGGGCACACCTCGAATCTGTATGCGACAGAACCCGGAATCGCGTTGGCCGAGCAGCTGCTCGCGCAGCTCGGTGCCGGGGCCACCGGTCGGGTGTTTTTGTGCAACTCGGGAACCGAGGCCAACGAGGCGGCGTTCAAGATCGCTCGCCTGACCGGCCGTCCCAACATCGTGGCGGCGGAGAAGTCGTTTCACGGACGGACGATGGGTGCTCTCGCTCTGACCGGTCAGCCGGACAAGCGGATCCCGTTCGAGCCGATGCCTGCCGGCGTGCAACACGTTCCGTACGGCGATGTGGCCGCGCTGGAAGCCGCCGTCGATTCGGACACTGCCGCAGTATTTCTCGAACCCATCATGGGTGAGGGAGGCGTGGTGGTTCCACCCGAGGGATATCTTCTCGCCGCCCGTGAGATCACCGCGAAGCACGGCGCACTGCTGGTCCTGGACGAGGTGCAGACCGGTATCGGCCGAACGGGTTGGTTCTACGCTCACCAGTCGGTCGGCATCGTGCCCGACGTCATCACGCTCGCCAAGGG
This sequence comes from Rhodococcus sp. EPR-147, assembly GCF_001647185.1. NCBI lineage: Bacteria > Bacillati > Actinomycetota > Actinomycetes > Mycobacteriales > Nocardiaceae > Rhodococcus > Rhodococcus sp. EPR-147. Next base: position 11,067 of record NZ_LVCU01000320.1, on the reverse strand, counting down.
TCTGGGCGGCGGCCTGCCCATCGGGGCCTGCATCGGCATCGGAGCGGCGGGGGAGTTGCTGCATCCGGGCAAGCACGGCACCACGTTCGGTGGTAACCCCGTATGCGCGGCGGCGGCTCTGGCCGTGCTGCGCACCATCGCCGACGAGGACCTGCTCTCGCACGCCGACAGCATCGGCAAGACCATCGCACACTCCATCGAGAATCTGGATCACCCTCTGGTGAGCCATGTTCGGGGTTCGGGCCTTCTCCTCGGCGTGGTCCTCACCGCCGCCGTCGCACCGGCGGCCGAAGCCGCCGCGCGCGAGGCGGGCTTCCTCCTCAACGCGGCCCAGCCCGACGTGCTTCGGCTCGCACCACCGTTGATCATCACCGAAGAGCAAGCCGCGTCGTTCGTGACGGCGTTACCGGCAATTCTCGACGCAGCACAGGAGGCTCATCAGCCATGACCGTTCAGCATTTCCTCCGGGACGACGACATCACGCCCGCGCAGCAGGGTGAAATCCTCGCTCTGGCAGCCGAACTCAAGCGTGCCCCGTTCTCGAAGCGTCCGCTCGAGGGCCCCAAGGGGGTCGGCGTCATTTTCGAGAAGAACTCGACACGGACCCGCTTCTCGTTCGAGATGGGCATCGCGCAGTTGGGTGGTCATGCCGTGGTGGTGACGGGCCGCGACACCCAGCTGGGGCGTGAGGAGACGCTGCAGGACACGGGGCGGGTTCTCTCGCGCTACGTCGAGGCGGTCGTGTGGCGCACGTTCGGGCAGAAGCGGCTCGAGCAGATGGCGACCGGCGCAACGATTCCGATCGTCAACGCCCTCTCCAACGAGTTCCACCCGTGCCAGGTTCTGGCGGATCTGCAGACCCTGATCGAGCACAAGGGAAATCTGCAGGGGCGCACCTTGGCCTACTTCGGTGACGGTGCCAACAACATGGCGCACTCGCTGCTCATCGGCGGAGTGACGGCCGGGCTGAACGTGCGGATCGCTGCGCCCAAGGAATTTGCGCCGCTCGGCTACGTCCTCGACGCGGCGCATGCGCGCGCCGAGGAAACCGGGGCCACCATCACCTTCACCGAGGACCCGGTCGAGGCCGCGGCCGGTGCCGACGCGCTCGTCACCGACACCTGGACGTCGATGGGCCAGGAGAACGACGGTCTCGATCGCGTCGCACCGTTCCGGCCGTATCGAATCGATTCGGACCTGCTCTCCAAGGCCCAGTCGGACGCCGTCGTGCTGCACTGCCTACCCGCACATCGCGGCGAGGAGATCACCGACGAGGTGCTCGACGGCCCCCGGAGTGTTGTCTGGGACGAGGCCGAGAACCGCCTGCACGCGCAGAAGGCACTGCTTGTGTGGCTCCTCGAACAGGCCCGACGACCATGAGCGAAGACGTCACTGCGGTGCCGTTGACCGCGTCGACCCGCGCGGGCAGGCAGGCACGGATCATCGCGTTGCTGGCCACCCATCAGGTGCGCAGTCAACCGCAGCTGGCGTCGTTGCTCGCAGCCGAGGGGATCGACACCACTCAGGCCACCCTCTCGCGGGACCTCGAGGAACTGGGTGCCGTGAAACTGCGCGCGCCGGACGGTGGAGTGGGGGTGTACGTCGTGCCCGAGGACGGCAGCCCGGTCCGGGGAGTGTCCGGCGGCACCGACCGACTCCTGAAGTTGCTGGGGGAGTTGTTGGTGTCCACCGATCACAGTGGGAACCAGGCCGTCCTTCGCACGCCACCGGGCGCGGCGCACTACCTGGCCAGCGCTCTGGACCGTGCTGCGATGCCGGAGATCGTCGGGACCATCGCCGGTGACGACACGATTCTGTTGATCGCCCGCGAGCCACACACCGGTGGCGAGGTCGCGGACAAGATCGAAAAGCTTGCTCGACGCGGTAACTGAGATCCGGTTACCCATCATGCGCATCAAGAACAACGAAGGAGCTTGAACACCATGGCCGAACGCGTCATCCTCGCCTACTCCGGCGGACTCGACACCTCCGTCGCCATCAGCTGGATCGGCAGGGAGACCGGCAAGGAGGTCGTTGCCGTCGCCATCGATCTGGGGCAAGGCGGCGAGGACATGGACGTCGTGCGCCAACGCGCACTCGATTGCGGCGCAGTCGAATCCGTCGTCGTCGATGCCAGGAACGAGTTCGCCGACGAGTACTGCCTGCCGACCGTGCAGTCCAACGCGCTGTACATGGATCGGTATCCCCTCGTGTCGGCGATCAGTCGTCCGCTCATCGTCAAGCACCTCGTGGAGAACGCGCGGGCGCACGGCGGAACCGTTGTCGCACACGGGTGCACGGGCAAGGGCAACGACCAGGTTCGCTTCGAGGTCGGCTTCAACACCCTCGCCCCCGAGCTCGAGGTGTTGGCACCGGTTCGCGACTACGCGTGGACGCGCGAGAAGGCGATCAAGTTCGCCGAGGAGAACGACATCCCGATCAACGTGACCACCAAGTCGCCGTTCTCTATCGACCAGAACGTCTGGGGACGCGCGGTGGAGACCGGCTTCCTCGAAGACCTGTGGAACGCGCCGACCAAGGACGTCTACGACTACACCGAGGATCCGACGGTCAACTTCCAGGCTCCGGACGAACTGATCGTCTCGTTCGACAAGGGTCGCCCGGTCGCGATCGACGGTCGCCCGGTCTCGGTGCTCGAAGCGATCCAGGAGCTCAACACTCGTGCGGGAGCGCAGGGTGTCGGCCGGTTGGACGTGGTCGAGGATCGGCTCGTCGGCATCAAGAGTCGTGAGATCTACGAGGCACCCGGTGCCATGGTGCTCATCCGCGCCCACGAGGAGCTCGAGCACGTGACCCTCGAGCGCGAACTCGGTCGCTACAAGCGCCACACCGACCAGAAGTGGGCCGAGCTGGTGTACGACGGCCTGTGGTATTCCCCGCTCAAGGGTGCTCTCGACACGTTCGTGGAGCACACGCAGGAGCACGTCTCCGGCAATATTCGCCTGGTTCTGCACGCGGGCGGGATCATCGTCAACGGACGCCGCAGTGGCGAGTCGCTGTACGACTTCAATCTCGCCACCTACGACGAGGGCGACACGTTCGACCAGTCCGCGGCCAAGGGATTCGTTCAGCTGCACGGATTGTCGTCGAAGATCGCCGCGAAGAGGGACCTGGGCCTGTGACGAATTCGGAGACCGCACACGGAACCAACGAAGGTTCGCTCTGGGGCGGCAGATTCGCATCGGGGCCGGCCGCCGCCATGGCAGCGTTGAGCAGGTCGACGCACTTCGACTGGGTCCTCGCGCCGTACGACATCCGCGCATCCATGGCGCACGCCCGAGTGCTGAACGGTGCCGGACTGCTCACCCCGCAGGACCTCGAGACCATGCTCGACGGCTTGCAACGACTCGCCGATGACGTCGCCTCCGGTGAGTTCGTGGCAGCCGAATCGGACGAGGACGTGCACGGTGCCCTCGAGCGCGGTTTGATCGACCGGGTCGGACCCGAGGTCGGTGGCCGGCTGCGTGCGGGCCGGTCGCGGAACGATCAGGTGGCCACGCTGTTCCGCATGTGGCTGCGCGACGCCGTCCGCCGGGTGTCGGTGGGCGTACTCGATGTGGTCGACGCGTTGGCCACCCAGGCTGCGGCGCATCCGACTGCTGTCATGCCGGGCAAGACCCATTCGCAGGCCGCGCAGCCGGTGTTGTTGGCGCATCATCTGCTCGCGCACACCCATCCGTTGTTGCGCGATGTGCAGCGCTTCGCGGATTTCGACACGCGAGCGGCGGTGTCGCCGTACGGTTCCGGTGCTCTCGCCGGTTCGTCGTTGGGGCTGAGTCCGGAAAAGATCGCAGCCGAGCTCGGGTTCGACTCGTCCGCCGAGAACTCGATCGACGCCACGTCCTCACGCGACTTCGCCGCCGAAGCTGCCTTCGTGTTGGCGATGACGGCGGTGGATCTGTCGCGATTCGCCGAGGAGGTCATCTCGTGGAGCACGCCCGAGTACGGCTACGTGACACTGGCCGATGCGTGGTCGACCGGCAGCTCGATCATGCCGCAGAAGAAGAATCCGGACGTCGCGGAGTTGACTCGCGGAAAGACCGGCCGCTTGATCGGTAATCTGACCGGTCTGCTGGCCACGCTGAAGGCGCAACCGTTGGCGTACAACCGTGATCTCCAGGAAGACAAGGAGCCGGTGTTCGATTCGGTGGCGCAACTCGAGCTGTTGCTGCCTGCGCTCACCGGATTGACGGCGACGCTCGAGTTCCACACCGAACGCATGGCCGAGCTGGCACCGGCCGGGTTCACGCTCGCCACCGATATCGCCGAATGGATGGTGCGGCAGGGGATTGCGTTCCGCGTTGCTCACGAGGCTGCAGGAGCCTGCGTTCGTGCGGCCGAGGCGCGAGGTGTCGGGCTGGTGGATCTGACCGACGACGAGCTGGCCGCGATCGATTCGTCCCTCACTCCGGCCGTTCGTGAGGTGCTCACGGTGCAGGGTTCCATCTCGTCGCGCGATGCCCGCGGTGGGACGGCCGCCGTGCAGGTTGCTCATCAGCTCGGGGGAGTGCGGGCGACTGCCGCGACCCTGCGTGCGTGGGCCGAGGAACCGGTGTTGCGGCACTGAGAGGGCAATCGATATCCACGCCGGTTTCCTCGAGTGTGATGTGAGAAGCTTTCGTCACGCGAAGACCGATGCCGGTCGTTCCGTCGGGCCGAACGCAGGAGTGTATTGGTGGGACTGAATGCAGATGCCGTACGTGGACCACTGCGGCGTGCCATCGCCACAGCCCAGAACGGTCTCGAGGTCATTCGTCTGGGTGGGCTCGAAACCGAGGTGGATCCGTCGCCGTTTCGAGTGATGGATCGCGAGCCGATGTATCGGCTTCGGCGGTATTTCCCCGACGATGTGCCCGCGGACAGTCCCCCGGTGGTGCTCATTCCGCCGATGATGGTCTCCGCGGACGTCTACGACGTCACCACCGACCAAGGTGCGGCCGGAATTCTGCACGGCATGGGTCTGGATCCGTGGGTTGTCGATTTCGGGTCACCCGATACCGAAGAGGGTGGATGGGGCCGTACGCTCGCCGATCACGTCGTGGCGATCAGCGAGGTCGTCGACAAGGTGCACGAGCACACCGGTCGCGACGTCCACCTGGGTGGCTACTCTCAGGGTGGCATGTTCTGCTACCAGGCGGCCGCCTACCGAGGTGGCCGAAATCTGGCCAGCCTCATCACGTTCGGAGCTCCGGTCGACACTCTCGCCGGTCTGCCGCTCGGGATTCCGGCAGGCGTGGCGACGCGGGGAGCGGAGTTCCTCGCCGACCATGTGTTCACTCGGCTCGCTGTGTCGGGGTGGATGGCGCGGACGGGATTCCAGTTGCTCGATCCGGCGAAGACCGTGCGATCGCGAGTGGATTTTCTGCGTCAGCTTCACGACCGTGAGGCGCTGTTGCCGCGCGAGCCGCAGCGACGCTTTCTGGCGATGGACGGGTGGGTGGCGTGGTCCGGCCCGGCCGTTGCGGAGTTGTTGAAGCAGTTCGTCGTTCACAACCGCATGATGACCGGCGGGTTCGTCATCAAGGACAGGTTGTTGACCCTGGCCGAGCTCACCGTGCCCGTGCTCGCCTTCGTCGGCGAAGTCGACGACATCGGTCAACCGTTGGCCGTGCGCGGCATTCAGCGCGCAGCTCCGCGCGCCCAGGTGTTCGAAACCACTTTGCGTGCAGGTCATTTCGGCTTGGTTGTCGGCAGTACCGCGGCTGCGCAGACCTGGCCGACGACGGGAAACTGGATTCGGTGGCGTGAGGACCTCGGGCCGAAGCCGGAGGCGGTCCGCGTGATGGAGCGCGAGGACCACGGCGATTCCGACAGCGGCGTGTCGATCACCAATCGCCTGATCCACACTGCTGCCTCCATCGCAGAGGTGGGCGTCGGTGTCGGCCGCGGGTTGGCATCGGCGGCGACCGGCGCAGTGCGTGGTACCCGCGAGATCTCTTCCGAGGCCGTGCGTACGTTGCCGAGGCTCGCCCGCCTCGGGCAGATGCAGCCGCACAGTCGAGTCTCGTTGGGCCGCTTGATCGCCGAGCAGGGACGTAAGTCTCCGAACGGAGAGTGCTTCCTGTTCGACGACCGAGTGCACACCTACGACGCTGTCAACGTCCGCATCGACAACGTGGTGCGCGGACTGATCAGTGTCGGGGTGCGACCCGCGTCGCGCATCGGTGTGTTGATGGAGACTCGTCCCAGCGCATTGGCCGCGATGGCGGCGCTCTCGCGGATCGGGGCCGTACCTGTTCTGCTGCAGCCGGGCAGCGACCTGACCGCAGCCCTGCGAACCGTCGACGTCGACACGGTGATCGCCGATCCGGAGAACGCTGCGGCGGCGGTCCCGGTGGCGCCGAACGTCCTGGTGCTCGGCGGCGGTGAGACTCGGCGCCTCGACATCCCGTCCGGCTACGAGGTGGTCGATCTCGAGGCCATCGATCCCGACGCGGTGCGTCTGCCTCAGTGGTACGAGCCGGATCCCGGTCGTGCCCGCGAACTGGCGATGATCCTGTTCACGACCACAGATCGCGGTCTCGAACCGCGATACATCACCAATCATCGCTGGGCGTTGTCGGCGTTCGGTACCGCGACGACGGCCGCGCTCGGACCCGGCGATACTGTCTATTGCCTTGCCCCGCTCCATCATTCGGCCGGGATTCTTGTCACGATCGGTGGTGCGCTTGCGGGCGGGTCACGCATCGCACTTTCCCGTGGTCTCGAGCCCGAGCGGTTCAGCGAAGAGGTGTATCGCTACGGCGTCACCGTCGTGAGCTACACCTGGACGATGATGCGGCAGATCCTCGACGATGGCCGGTTCCCGGTCGACTCCGGCCACCCGGTGCGCCTGTTCATCGGCTCCGGTATGCCGGTGGGGCTGTGGCGTCGCACGCTGGCGCGGTTCAGCCCGGCTCGGGTGCTCGAGTTCTACGCATCCACCGAGAACGACGTCATCCTGGCCAATGTGGCCGGCTCGAAGATCGGCTCCAAAGGCCGTCCGCTGCCGGGCAGTGCACGGGTTGCGTTGGCGGCCTACGACCCCATCACCGGCCGCCTCGAAGAGGACGACGACGGTTTCGTTCGGCAGTGCCGTGACGACGAGATCGGGCTGCTCCTCGGCCGACCGAGCGGGGACGGCGAAGCGACCAGCCATGTCATGCGTGGAGTCTTCGAGCCCACAGACGCCTGGATCCCCACCGAGAACCTCTTCCGCCGCGATTCCGACGGCGATTACTGGCTCGTCGACCGTAAGGACACCGTGGTGCGCTCGGCGTGCGGTCCCGTGTACACCCAGCCGATCGTCGATGCGGTAGGTGACCTGGATCAGGTCGATTCGGCCGTGGTCTACGGAGTGCGGGTGACATCCGATCGGCCACGATCGGTGCGCGTCGAGGCGTCGGCCACCGAGGTCGCCGTCTGCGCCATCTCGCTGCAACCGGAGGCGGTGATCACCGCTCGTGCATTGACGGACGCACTCGGAGTGCTGCTCCCGACCGAGCGTCCGGCGATCGTGCACGTGGTGCCCGAGATTCCGGTGGGACGCGCGTACCGACCGACCGCGACGGCGTTGAAGAAGGTCGGCATTCCGACGCCGAGTGCACGTTCGTGGTTCTACGACTCCGAGTCGAACAGCTACCGTCGATTGACGAAAGCTGTTGTGGCCGAACGGTTCGTCGGGCGTGAGGCCGCGGCCGAAAAATCGTCGTAGGAACGAGTCGGCACGGAAGAATACGGGTTCGGTAGCGTAAGCGAGTACACCACTCCGGTTCGACCGGAGCAGAGCAAAGGACACCTGTGGCAATCGATTCGACACTGCTTTCCATACTCGCGTGCCCGGTGGACAAGGGCCCGCTGCTGTTGATCGAAGGGGAACTGCTCTACAACCCGCGACTGCGGCGTGCATATCCGATCGAGAACGGCATCCCGGTGTTGCTCGCCGACGACGCCCGCGATGTCGACGACGCCGAGCACGAGTCGATCCTGGCTCGCGCCACGTCCTAGAACTCTCGGCCGCGCGCCGGGTTCGTCGACTACTGGGTTCGTCGACTACTGCGTTCGTCGACGCAATGTCGCGGCGGCTCCGCTCAGCGCAGCGACGGTGAACGCCGTGACCACGGCGATGTCGGTCCACATGCGCCCGGTGACTCCGGGGTACCTGGATACCTCCTGGAGCGCGTCGACCAGGTAGCTCAGCGGCAGGACATCGCTGATCGTGCTCAGCCAGTTCGGCATCTGGTCGCGCGGCACCAGGAGTCCGCACAGAAACAGCTGTGGAATCACGACCACCGGCATGAACTGGACGGCTTGGAACTCGGTGCGAGCGAATGCGCTGCACAGCAGTCCGATGGCGACCCCGAGCATCGCTCCCAGGACTGCGATCACCAGTACCCAACCTACCGAGCCCTCGATGTCGAGCCCGAGAAATCCGAACGCGACGGTGCATGCGAGTACCGCCTGTCCGATGGCGGCCAGCGAGAACGCGGACCCGTAGCTCGCGAGCAGATCCAGTTTGGACATCGGAGTCGTCAGCAGGCGTTCGAGCGTTCCCGAGGATCGTTCACGCTGCATCGAGATCGACGTGATCAGGAACATGACGACGAACGGCAGGATGCCGAGCATCGTGATGGCGATCCGATCGAACAACGGCTGCTGATCAGGCGGGGTCGGCACGTCTCGGTACAGGTAATACAGCAACACCATCAGCAGGGACGGAACGAGCAGCACCATCGCCACCGATCGATGGTCTGCTCGTAGCTGTCGCAGTATGCGGCCCGTGCCGGCTGCGTAGATCCGCGCGTTCACGATGTCTCCTCGGTGGATCTGATGAGGGACAGGAATGCGCGATCGAGGGTCGTTTCGTTCGTGCGCGCGAGTAGCGCGTCCGGGCTCGAGTGGGCGAGAACGGTGCCGTCGCGCATCAGAACGAGACGGCTGCAGTGCTCCGCCTCTTCCATCACGTGGCTCGAGACCAGCACCGTTGTGCCGCTTGCCGCGATATCGGCGAAACGCGACCACAGCTCCGAGCGCATCACGGGATCCAAGCCGACCGTCGGTTCGTCGAGGACGATCAGCTCGGGTTCGGCAACCAGCGCGCTGGCCAGGGAGACCCGCCCCAGTTGGCCGCCGGAGAGTTCGCCCGCCCGTGACGACGTGTGGTCGGCCAGCCCGACCGATGCGATGGCGGATGCCACGTCCGCGCGCCGGCGACCGTACAGCGACCCGAAGTACTGCACGTTCTCGCGAACGGTGAGAGCTCGGTAGACGCTCGGTGCCTGGGTCACGTACCCGACGGTGCGGCGCAACGGTGCCGAGCCGGCCGGCGATCCGAGTACTGTCACGGTTCCGCTGCTGACGATCTGAGTGCCGACGATCGATCGCATCAAAGTCGTCTTACCGCAGCCCGATGGACCGAGAAGTCCGGTGATGACACCACGGGGGATTGTCAGGGACAGATTGTTCAGCACCGTTCGCTTGCCGCGGCGAACCGTCAGCCCTGTGATCTCGACGGCGTGTTCACAGGTGAACGCCATAGCGGCCTCCAGACTTGTCGGATGTCGAAGTCATAGCCCCGTCGGCGCACGGTGGTCAAGGGCGAAGCATCATGGGATCGATGAATGTCGCTGAATTGGAGATCGGGGAACCCGACGCCGCAGCCCGACGCATCCTCGGCGGAACCGTCACCGTGGGCGACGTGTCGGTGCGCATCGTGGAAGTTGAGGCCTACGGTGGTCCACTCGATGGTCCATGGCCGGATCCGGCCGCGCATTCCTTCCGGGGCCCAACCCCTCGTAACCAGGTGATGTTCGGTCCTGCGGGGCGTCTGTACGTCTACCTGAGCTACGGAATGCATCTTTGTGTGAACGTGAGCTGCGGCCCGGACGGTACGGCCGCTGCGGTGTTGCTTCGAGCGGGTGAAGTGGTGGCCGGTCACCATGTCGTCGAGACCAGGCGCGCCGGCCGCGGTCCACGGTCCGCACCGGTCGAGGCCGGTTGGGCCCGCGGGCCCGGAAATCTCGGTCGAGCCCTTGGCGTCTCGCTGGCGGACAACGGATCGGACGTGTTCGACGCGTCGTCGGCCGTCACCCTCGAACTACTCGAGCGCCCGTTGAACGAGAAGGCGGTTGCATCCGGCCCACGGGTAGGGGTGAGTTCGGCGGCCGATCGTCCGTGGCGCTTCTGGGTGATCGGGTCGCAGGCGGTGTCGAGCTACAAACGCAGTCCCCGCGCCGCCGCTCCCGGTGGCTCGGAGGCCTGACCGACGCCTGGATGCGTCCATGCGGGAGGATCGACGTCGTGAGTGAGAACATCATCGACGAAATGACCTGGCGTGGACTGATCGCACAGTCTACCGACGTGGACGCGCTGAAGAAGGCTACGTCCGAGGGCCCGATCACGCTGTACTCCGGTTTCGATCCGACAGGTCCCTCGCTGCACGCAGGGCACCTTGTGCCGTTGCTGGCTCTCAAGCGTTTCCAGCGGGCCGGCCATCGCCCGATCATCCTCGCCGGTGGTGCGACGGGACTCATCGGTGACCCTCGCGATGTAGGGGAGCGCACCATGAATTCCCCCGAGGTCGTCACCGAGTGGGCCTCGCGTATCCGTGGTCAGCTCGAACGGTTCGTCGACCTGGACGAGAGCCCGACGGGCGCAGTGGTGGTGAACAATCTGTCCTGGACGGGGGAGCTTTCCGCGATCGATTTCCTTCGCGACATCGGTAAGCACTTCTCGATCAACGTCATGCTTGCTCGCGAGACGGTGAAGAACAGGCTCGAGAGCGACGGAATGTCGTACACCGAGTTCAGCTACATGCTGTTGCAGGCGAACGACTACGTGCAGCTCCGCAGGCAATACGGCTGCAGTCTTCAGATCGGCGGCTCCGACCAGTGGGGAAACATCATCGCCGGGGTGGAGCTGAACCGGCGCCAGGACGCCGAGTCGGTGCACGCCATGACGGTTCCGTTGGTCACCTCCGCCGACGGCAAGAAATTCGGCAAATCCACCGGAGGCGGCAGCCTGTGGCTCGACCCGGAGATGACGAGCCCGTACGCCTGGTACCAGTAC
>NZ_LVCU01000319.1:0-933 GCF_001647185.1 Rhodococcus sp. EPR-147 | reverse complement strand
GTCGGGCAACGCCTGATAGAAGTGGTCCACCCGTGAGGGTGTGACACCGAGCCCCGGTTCTCCACGTGAGAACCGGGGCTTTCTCGTTTCGAATCAGGGGAGCAGAGAAGCTGCGGACACGACGATGGACCCGGTTCCGATGAACCGGGCCCATGTGTGAGGGGGAGTGCGAACTACGCGGCGGTGGCTGGACTCCACTGGCCGACGCTCTCCGTGCGCTTGCGCATGCTGGCGAAGCTGTGGCGGGCGGGGGTCAGGAGGTTGGTGAACCAGTTACGCCGATGGTCGGCCAACGCCGAGGCTACTTCCGGGATGAGAATGCAATGAACGCCTGCATCCATGCCAAGGCGGTGCCGACCCGGTTGGATCTGATTGCTTCGCATGGGTGTCCTTTTCAATAGCTGTGGGTCGGCACATCGAGGTCTCGCCCGTCGAAGATAACCGACCCACCTCCGAAAACGGTGCATTTGAGGCTGGTGTGATTCGGCGTGTTCGAGTGTCAGACTGGTTGCATGCTGAGACTGGGACTGACCGGTGGAATAGGTGCCGGAAAATCGACCGTTGCCAAGGTGCTGACCGAACTCGGGGGAGTGCTCGTCGACTCCGATGTGCTTGCCCGTGAAGTCGTGGAGCCGGGAACGCCTGGGCTGCAACGACTGACGGACACCTTCGGAGTCGACATTCTCGCACCCGACGGCTCGCTCGACCGTCCGGCGTTGGCGACCAAGGCATTCGGCGACGAGGAACCCCGCAAGAAGCTCAACGCCATCGTTCATCCGTTGGTCGGCGAGCGCACCGCCGCGATCATCGACGGTGCAGCGCCGGATGCCATAGTGGTGCAGGACATTCCGCTCCTCGTGGAGGGATCGATGGGCCCGTTCTTTCACCTCGTGGTCATCGTGTGGGTCGACGCCGAGGAACGGGTACGTCGTC
>NZ_LVCU01000318.1:0-1086 GCF_001647185.1 Rhodococcus sp. EPR-147 | reverse complement strand
CCACCGAGCGTCCGCACGCGCGTGAGGCGCAGAAGCGCCTGGCCGCCGAGATGACCACGCTCGTCCACGGCGAAGCCGCGACTCGCTCGGTCGAACTGGCCAGCCAGGCGCTCTTCGGGCGGGCCGAACTGACCGAACTCGACGAGAAGACGCTCGCCGCCGCGCTACAGGAAGCGTCTGTGGCCGACATCGAGGCCGGTGCACCGAACACCATCGTCGATCTGCTCGTCGCTACGGGGTTGAGCGAGAGCAAGGGCGCTGCCCGACGCGCAGTCAAGGAGGGCGGCGCATCGGTCAACAACGTCAAGATTTCCGACGAAGAATGGACGCCCGGTGCGGACGATCTCCTGCACGGCCGGTGGTTGGTGGTCCGACGCGGAAAGCGGAACTTCGCAGGCGCCCGAATCGCGGACTGAGTTTTCCGTTGTAGTCAGTGGGCGGAGTCACATCCATGTAATTTGGCTACGACGCCCGTCAGGTGGGTAAGTGTCCGGTTGCGACCAGGCCGTTCACGTGATTCACGCGTGAACGACCTGGGGATTTGACGCGTTGTTATCCGGGGCGTAACTTTGTCCAGGTCAGAGCGACACGGACGCCAGCCCAGACCGCAAGGCCTGAGCAACGCGGAGTTCGCTTCCGACACCATGAAGATGTCAAAGCCGACAGGTTCGACTTCTTCACGGATGTGAAGCCAGTTTGACTGCGCTCGATCATCTGATCTAAGCTGGAACGGTTGCCCCGGACTCTACGAGCTTCAGCTCGAAGGTGAATGGTGTGCGCGTGTTCTTTGAGAACTCAACAGTGTGTCGATGAATGTCAGTGCCGAATGTTTTTGGCGCTCATACCTTTTGGGGTGTGAGTGTGACATCTTCTTGCTTCATTCTTCCCGTCTGAGGTGAGAAGGTTTTGTTTGTTTTGCTAGTTGAGTTTTTTTGCTAGTGATTTGACTCTTTATGTTTATGACTGATTTGCAGTTTCGACTGTTGATCGAGAGTCTTTTACGGAGAGTTTGATCCTGGCTCAGGACGAACGCTGGCGGCGTGCTTAACACATGCAAGTCGAGCGGTAAGGCCTTTCGGGGTACAC
>NZ_LVCU01000317.1:0-15047 GCF_001647185.1 Rhodococcus sp. EPR-147 | reverse complement strand
TCCCGGCAACAGGAAGCGGTGGCACACACGACGGTGCGTGCCACCGCTTCACCATGCCGTCGTTGACAGGCCGACCTCCATATGAGAGCGGCTGCGCCGCAGGTGCGCGGAAACTCGTAGCAGGGGTCGAGGTTCCACGCGCGACGATCACTCGGCGACGATGGCGTCGATCTGACCGATTGCCGACGCCATGCCTTCCTCCACACCCATCGCGACGAGTTCTTCGAGCTGGCTCAGGCTGTCGAATCGAGACAGGATGGTCATGCGCGTTCTGCCGTCGACGTCCTCGAGAGTTACCACGGCGTGCGTGACGGGCAACGTCGACGACGGGTTGCCGGAGTCGTCGGCGAACCCGTCGTCGAAGGACAGCGTGATCGGAGCTGAAATATCGGTGAAAAGCCACCAGCCGGAAGCCTTTTCGCCGTCGGGCCCAGACATGTAGTACGACGCCTTGCCGCCCGGAACGAAGTCGTGGGAGACGAATGTCGCAGGCCATGTCGGCGGACCCCACCACCGTTCGAGCTTGCGTGGGTCCTCCCAGATCTGCCAGACGCGTTCTACTTTCGCGTCGAACTCCGCGACCACGGTCATGGTCAAATTCTCTGCATCCTTGTGTGAGCTGATGAACGGCATGATTCAGCCTTTCTCGTCCTGGGAAAGAAGTTCGTCGATCCGCCCGACGCGATCTCGCCATATCTCTTCGTATCCGTCGAGCAAGGCGCGGGCTCGGGCGATGGTGTCCAATCGAACTCGCACGATCTGCTCCCTGCCACGCCTGTGTTTCGTGATCACCGCAGCGCGTTCGAGAACTGCGACGTGTTTCTGTACGGCGGCGAAACTCATGGCGTAGTGAGAAGCCAACTCCGAGACCGACTGCTCACCGACAGTGACCTTCGCGACGATGTCACGACGCGTCGTGTCGGCGAATGCCTGGAAGAGGCGATCGATGCCGGCGTCATCCAGCTGATCTACAACCATGTGGTTGTACGTTATTCGACGCTACAGCCCCGGTCAAGGTATGTAGATCGATTCTTCGGGCAACATGGAGTGTGGACGGCGATCGACGTCGTCCCGGAGGGTGGAGACAACGTGCAGATTCGACCGGCCAGGATCGGCGCTCTGTTGATCGTGTTGGGTGCGGTGGTGGTGCTGGTTCTCGATGTGTACACCGCTCTGCAGACGCCCTCGCACTTGCGCCGCACGATCAGCGAATACGGACTCGGCGCGCAGCAGTGGGTGTTCTCGATCGGGGTGGTTCTGCTCGCCTTAGGCTCGGCACTCACTCTTGCGTCCGCACTTCGGCATCGACTCACCCGGCCCACATCGGCCGCGTCGATCTGCCTGACACTGTGGACCGTGGGGCTCGTGGCCGTCGTCGCGGTGCCGAAACAGGATTGGTCCAACGACGCGTCGCTGAGCGTCGGCGGGACGATTCACCGACTCGGTGCGGCTGTGGCGTTCGTCAGTATCCCGGTAGCCGTCTTTCTCTTCTCCCGTCCTTGGATTCGTGACGCCGTGTGGGCGGCTCGGGCCCGGATCACACTGGGACTGAGCATGCTGTCGGTCGTGACGCTGCTGCCCATCGCTTACGCACTGGTCGCCGGTGCCACCGGCCCGCGACCCTGGTACCGGGTGGTCACCCTCGGTTACGTGGAGCGAGTGCTCGTCGTCGCCGAAGTGATCGCGCTGATGTCGCTGGCTCTGTGGGTGTGGGCAGCGGAACGTAGGAGTGTTCACTCGGTCGAGTCGCAGGAGATCAAGGCCTCGCAGCGCGTATAGGGAACCGATCGGGTGCCCCTCGCGTCCAACCTCTCAGTGACGTCTGTGTCGAGAGGTTGAACGAATGCGGGTAGTGAGTGGGCGGAGGTTCGCGGCGGTCTGTGCTTCGGCGCTGTTGTTGGCGGGTTGTACGGGATCGACGCAGGGAACACCCGCCGCCAGTGGAGCCTCTTCAACGGAATCGACGACGACGGCGGGGGCCCCGGAGCCATTCGACCCCTGCACCATCCCAAAGTCTGCAGTGACAGCAAGTGGGTTGGACGTCAGCACCGAGCGACCGGACTTCGCGGGCATCACGACGTACCCCGGCTGGAAGAACTGCACCTGGGACGCCTCCGGAACCAACCCCTGGTACTACCTCTCCGTCATGTCGTCCATCAACTCGATCGACGAATACTTGCGCAGCCCGCAGAACGAGCGGCAGCTTCCTATCCAGGTCGGCTCGCGTGACGCAGTGCGCTACAACGCTGACTACCAGGGAAATCCGCCGACTGGATGCGACATTGTGCTCGATGTGAGTGGAAATCTGATCATCTTCGCCTTGGACAGGATCGGATTGGAAGACGTTTTGGGGGACCCTTGCGCCGAGGTCCACAGACACGCCACCGAGCTCCAGAGCTTCCTGCCGGCCTGAGAAGAGGACTCAATGATCGACGAATCCGAACGACTCGAGAAGAACTTGACCCACTGGCGGTCGCTACGACAGCAAGCATCGGACGGCGCACTTCACGTCGAACCGGACATGGCGCGCGAGTGCGACAACGTATGTGCCGATTACCTCGACGATTTGTACAGAATGCTCGAAATGACGCTCAGACTATCGAAGCTCGAAGCATTCGGTGAGCTGCCCTCAGCTCAGATGCTCGGGGCCAAATTTCATCGCCTCGCGGTGGCCGAGGAGGGCTCCGCGCGCTTTGCGATCGAGCAGCAGATCGAGATCATCAAGACGATGCGGGAGTTCTTTCAACACTATTTCGCCAGTGTCGAGGCGACGGATACTGCGACTGCGGCCACCGTAGAGGCTCTCTCCCCGCCGAAATAGACGAGAAATCCCGACGACCCAGTTGCTCGGTCGTCGGGATCGATCGTTCGAAATACGCTGCTAGCGAGCCAGTTCCACTTCCGCTTCCTCGTCGACGAAAGGATCGCCGTTCCGCGGAGCGTTGTAGCGCTCGAGGTCGAGAATTCCTTCGCGCTTGGCAACGATGGTCGGCACCAATGCCTGACCGGTGACGTTGACTGCGGTGCGACCCATGTCCACGATCGGCTCCACTGCGAGGAGCAGACCGACGCCGGCCAACGGCAATCCGAGGGTCGACAGCGTGAGGGTGAGCATCACCGTCGCACCTGTTGTTCCCGCCGTTGCTGCAGAACCGATCACGGAAACCACGATGATCAGCAGGTAGTCGGTGATGGTCAGATCGATGCCGTAGAACTGAGCGACGAACAGTGCCGCAATCGCGGGATAGATTGCCGCGCAACCGTCCATCTTGGTGGTTGCCCCGAGAGGTACCGCGAACGACGCGTACTCCCGCGGGACTCCGAGGTTACGTTCGGTGACGCGTTCGGTGAGTGGCAGGGTTCCGATCGACGAACGCGAGACGAAGCCCAGCTGGGTGGCAGGCCACACTCCCGAGTAGAAGTTGCGTACCGAAAGTCCATGTGCGCGAACGATCACCGGGTACACCACGAAGAACACCACAGCCAGACCGACGTAGATCGACACGGTGAAGACGCCGAGCGAGCCGATGGCATCCCAGCCGTAGGTCGCCACCGCGTTGCCGATGAGTGCGGCGGTGCCGATCGGCGCGAGGCGAATGATCCACCACAGAACCTTCTGCACGATGGCCAACAGCGACGCGTTGAACGCGAGGAACGGCTCGGCCTTCTTGCCGACCTTGAGCGCTGCGATACCGATGGCAGCGGCGATGACCAGCAACTGCAAGATGTTGAAGCTCAATGATGTGGTTGCGGTGCCGCTCTCGGCGACAGTGGTCTTCGCGCCCAGTGCGAGAAAGTTGTTCGGTACCAGACCGGTGAGAAACGACCACCACGACCCGACACTCGACGGATCGCCCGCCGAATCGGCACCTGCGCTGGTACGCGAACCGGGCTGCGCGACCAGCCCGATCACGATGCCGATGATGACGGCGATGAATGCCGTGATGGCGAACCACCACAGCGTCTGAATGGCGAGACGCGCGGCATTGGTGACTTCGCGCAGGTTGGCGATCGAACTGACAATTGCGGTGAACACCAGCGGGATCACCGCGACGGTGAGCAGCTTGACGTAGCTCGAACCGATGGTCGACAGCGTGCCGACCAACCAGTTCTCGTTGCCGTCTGCAGCATCGGGCATCGACCGGGCGATAAGTCCGAATACGACACCGAGGACGAGACCGGCAACGATCTGTGGACCGAACGCGGTTGCCCAGGTAGGGACACGGCGCGTTCGGGTAGCGCTGGGCGCAGACATGGATATGCCTTTCGAAAAGGAGAGGTGTCGCCGAGGATGGACGACAGAAATACTCGCCGGCCGATCGGCCGAGCGGAGGGGATGCGGTCTAGAGAACCGTCAACAGGTAGCGCTGGCTTGCAGACGCAAGTCGACATAGCGTCGAGAGGTCAGCAGCGGATTCACTGATCGAACGGTACTCCGTGTCCGAACAGTGCAATCAAGCAGGGGCGGGCTCTGAGGGATCACTGTGGAATCGGTATGGGTGCGCCTCGGCGACGCTCGGACTTCGTATTGGTGGGTTAGCTTGAGGTTTCTTCCCACCGACGAAACGAGATCATGAGTACCGTATCGAAGTCCCGAGGATTGGCCGGGCGACTCGTTCGTGCCTGCTGCGCGGTCGTCGCAGCCCTGGTGGCCGTCGTTCTGGCATCGGCCGGGTGGGTGGCATACACGACGGCGGGGAAGGTCTACGACGTCGAGGATGCGCCGGACGCACCGGTGGCCATCGTCCTCGGTGCACAGGTGCGCGACGGCAAGCCGATGCGATTTCTCTCCGGACGTCTCGACACTGCGATTGCGTTGATGGCGGCGGGGAAGATCAAGGCAATTTTGGTTTCCGGTGATGCAGACGGTAACTCGGGCAACGAGATTCAAGCGATGACCGACTATCTGATCGAGCACGGAATCGATCCTGCGGTGATCATCGGAGACGATCACGGCATCGACACCTACGACACCTGCGCACGGGCGAAAGAGACCTTCGGGGTCGAACGCGGACTCATCATCAGCCAACCCCTTCATGTATCGCGAGCAGTAGCGTTGTGCGAGGACATGGACCTCGACGTCGATGGGGTCACGGCGGAGTGCATCGACTGCAATACCCTTGCGGTGGTGCGTAATTACGCGCGAGAGTTGTTGGCGCGTCCCAAGGCCGTGCTGGATTTGTGGTCCGGCCGCGATCCCGTGGTGGTCTCCCCGCCTGTCGATTCGCTCGCGACCATCACCGACCGATGAGTGTGGCCGACGGCGAGGTGTGAATCAGCCCCTCGGTTCTGGATATGTGCCTCCGATCGGCGTCGGTCATTCGAAGCAGGGGAGCCGATCAGGCGGACGACGGGGATGGCGACGGCTCCAGCCCGGCTACAGTGAGCTGGCCCGGTTCGACGACTCAGCGGACCCGTTTTTTCAGGAGAAGTGAACGCTTGAGCTGGATTCGCTTGAACGACGTCGCCAAGGGATACGACCAGAAGGTGATGTTGCGCGAGGTGTTCTTTCGTCTCGCTGACGGCGATCGCATCGGTCTGATCGGCCGCAACGGTACGGGCAAGACCACCCTGCTGCAGCTTCTTCTCGGGCGTGAGACGCCCGATTCCGGAACCGTCGATGTCACCGAGGGCGCACGAATCGGGTACTTCTCGCAGTTCTCGGAACTCGACGGCGATCGCAGCATCCAAGCGGAGCTCGAATCGCTGTTCGTCGCTGTCCACGCGATCGAGGTCGAGTTGGCCGGAGTCGAGGCAGCACTCGGCGGTGATCTCGACGAGAAGCAGATGTACAAGCTCGTCGATCGGCAAGCCGAACTGCTCGACGCCATGGAGAACAGCGGCGGTTGGACCTACCACCAGCAGATCGACACGGTGCTGTCGATGCTCGGATTCAACGCCGAACGACGTGAGCTCCCCGTCGATCGCCTGTCGGGTGGTTGGCGCAACCGCGCAGCGCTGGCCAAGATCCTGATCGAGGCACCCGACGTCCTGCTGCTCGACGAGCCGACCAACTTCCTCGACGTTGCCGGAATCGCCTGGCTCGAACGGTGGCTACGCGACTTCCGCGGTGCGCTCCTCGTCGTCTCGCACGACCGCGCGTTTCTCGAGCAGGTCGTCACCAGCATCGTCGAAATCGAGAACCATCACCTGCAGACGTACGACGGAAGCTATTCGGAATACGTTCAGCAGAAGCAGTTCAGGCTCAAGAACCTCGAACGTGAGTTCAGCAACGAACAACAATTGCTGGCCTACGAGCAGGAAGCGATCAGCGATCGCAAGGAAGCCGTGAAGAACCCCAGCGGGGTGCTCAAGCGTCGGCTGGCGAACATCAAGAAGAGCAAGAGTCCGCGCCCCGTCGACACGGTGGTCACTGCGATCTACGGCGGACTGCACGTGCACGACAACCTGGCCGAGATCAGTGGAATCTCCAAAAGCTATGGCGAGCAACGACTTTTCGAGAACATCTCGTTCACCGTGCACCGCGGCGACCGTATCGCCATCACCGGACCCAACGGATGTGGAAAGACCACTCTGGTGGACATCCTCGTCGGTGCCGAGCAACCGGACGACGGCAAGATCAAATGGAAGACCAAGGCTCCGTCGTTCATCTACTACAACCAGGTGCTGGCCGATCTCGATCTCGACGACACCGTGTCGCACTCGGTCAACGCAATGCCGGGCAGTCTCGCACTCACGGCAACGAAGAAGGAAGTGCACCGCTTCCTGACGCTGCTGCAGTTCTCCGAGCTGGATCTCAAGTCGAAGATCGGAGTTCTGTCCGGAGGCCAGAAAGCGCGCGTCGCGCTGGCTCAGTGCCTACTGTTCGGCGCAGGCGTCATCGTGCTCGACGAGCCCACCAACCATCTCGACCTGCAGAGCACTCAGGTACTCGAACGCGCCTTGATGGCGTTTCCCGGTGCGGTGATTCTGGTGAGTCACGACAGGTTCTTTGTCGAGAAGGTGGCCTTTCGGCAGTTGTCGTTCGATGGCAAGGGCGGCGTCACCGAAATCGCTGGTGTGCAGATGGCCTGACCTTCCGGGCTACCCGTTGATCTTCGACGTGGACGTGCCCCACTCGGCGTCGCGCAACTCCTTCTTTCGGATCTTGCCGGTCGATGTCTTCGGCAACTCGACGATGAATTCGACTGCGCGCGGGGCTTTGTACGACGCGATAGCCGATTTCACGTGCGACACGAGCTCTGCCTCGGAGGCGTCCGCACCCGGCACCAGCACCACGAATGCCTTCGGTCGCTCTCCCCATTTGTCGTCCGGCACTCCGATGACCGCCACATCGGCGACGGCCGGGTGGCTGGCAAGTGCCTGTTCGACCTCGATCGTCGAGATGTTCTCGCCGCCGGAAATGACGACGTCCTTGGCGCGATCGAGCAGCTGAACGTAGCCGTCGGGATGCATCACCCCGAGATCTCCTGAATGGAACCAGCCGCCCGCGAAGGCCTGCGTCGTACCGGCTGCGTCGTCGTAGTACCCCTTCATGACGTTGTTGCCGCGCATGACGATCTCACCCATTTCGACGCCGTCGGGTTCGACGTCGATCAACGTTCCGCCTGCATCCGGCTTGTCTCGCACCACGCGCAAACGGTCGGCAGTGAGCATGCCGACTCCCTGTCGAGCCAAGCGCTGAGCCTGGTCGTCGGCGTCCAATTCGAGCCATTCCTGTTTCGCCTCGCACACCGAGTACGGACCGTAGGTCTCGGTGAGGCCGTACACGTGTACGAGCGTCGCTCCCAGCGCTCGGATCTTGCTGATGATCGTCGGACTCGGTGGAGCGCCCGCCGTGACGATGGTCAGGGGTCTGTCGAGCGAATGCGCCTCTGCGGCAGTGGCAAGAGTGGTCAGCACCGTCGGCGCGCCGGCAAGGTGATCGACACCGTTGTCGATGGCCGACCAGATAGCGTCTCCGCGCACTCCGCGGAGGCACACGTGCGTGCCCGACGCGGCCGTGACCGCCCAGGTGGTGCACCATCCGTTGCAGTGGAACATCGGCAGTGTCCACAGGTATCGGGTGTCGATGCCGAATCCCTGGTGGTGCAGTTCTCCGAGCGAATTGAGATAGGCACCGCGGTGGGTGTACATCACGCCCTTGGGTCGACCGGTGGTGCCCGAGGTGTAGTTGATCGTGATGGTCGACGTCTCGTCGTCGACCTCCCACTCCAGTGGATCGTCGGAGCCTCTCTCGAGGAAGGCATCGTATCGAGTGGCGTGCGGCAGCGTTGCGTAACTGCCGTCGACGGCGGGTGTCTCGACGATCTCACGGACCGAATCGGCGATCGGATCTGTTCCGAGTCCGGACAGCAGCTCCGAATCACCCACCAGCAGAACCGAACCGGAGTGATCGCAGATGTAGCGAACCTCGGCGGGCGACAGTCTGGTGTTGATTGCGACCAGAACGGCACCGGCCAGTGGAACCGCGTAGTGCGCGAACAACAGCTCTGCAGAGTTGGACGCGATGTAGGCCACCCGATCTCCGTGGCCGACACCCGACGCGCGCAGTGCGTGCGCGAGCCGGGTGACGTCGGCAGCGAACTGCTCGTAGGTGAATGTCCTGGGCCCGTCCACCACGGCGGTCTTGTGGGGGTGGACCTCCGCTGCGCGTTCGAGAAAGCGAAGGGGCGTCAGGGGAGTATCGAGACCTGTCATGTCAGCCAATGTAGCGCGCACTACGAGGCCAGATCGGATTTGTCGATACGTTCGCGCCCACCGGTAAGGTCCGCGCGTTCGGCGGCGGCGCGGCCGGCATGCGATCCCGCTGTGTTGTCGCTGCTGAACCTGATCGTTCTCGTCGTCGGATGCCGGGCCGCGAACGCTCGGTCGACTGCGTCGGTTCGTTCCGCCATGATGGGCACCAGCGCAGAGCCGTGTTGTCGAGTGGCGGCCGCGGTGGCGCGGTCGCGTGCTTCGGTCAGTCGTTCGCCGATACGGTGGGCGTAGGCGATCAAGAATGCGTTGCGGAAACTACGGGTCCGCGCTGCCGGCGAATCGGCCACCTCGTCGAGTGCGCGCGTCGCTTGCACGAGTAGCGAGGTGTAGAGGAGCTCGCACAGATCGAGATCGACGGGCATGCCGATGATGCTGGCCAGCAAGTACTTCTTCTTCCACAGTGTCCTGGCACCATTTGCATGGCATACGCAGTGCAGCAGAAGCAGTTTGGCTTTGGAGTACGGATTGCTCACCATGATGCGTCGCGTGACGACATCGTCGATCAGGCTGCGAGGGTTCCCCACATCGAGAAGCGCGCTGTCGATCGCGTAGCGCGTCATCAAATCTTGGGCTTTGGCCGATAACGCCTCGGCCTCAGCGGGGAATTGCGTCGACTCGGCCTTGGCCAGCAGCCCTCGGATTCTGCCGAGCATCTTCGAGTCCGTGGCTCGCCGGGGGCCGGTCGCTGCCGACTGTGAGGTCCACCTGGCCGGAGGGGGCAGGAGCTTCTCGAGGGGCAACAGCCATGTCGAACAACCGAGTACGAGCAAAAGGGTGTACCAGGACTGCGCCGACGATCGTCGGTTGTACGAACGCCACCTTTGAAGTCTCTCGGCGGTCGTGCCCCCGGCGGAGTCGACTCGCAGCTCGGATAGCTGATCACGCCATGAATCCGGAGCGAGGCGCTCGGCCGAGCTTCGTGCCGTGTGTGCTCCGATGGCCTCGACGATGACCACTATGCCGTCGCCTCCGGCGCACTGAAGCGTGACATGAACGAGTTCGGTTGGCTGCCAACCGTTCTCGAACGCCGTGTCGAGAGCATCGTCGAGTGTTCGCGCCGCGCAATCGTGCACCGAACGACTCTGTTGCGCATCCAGAGCGGCCAAGCGTTCCGCTACCAGCCGGACCCTGTCTTTTCCCGCTGATCCGAGTTGGGCGAATCCGATTCCGCTGTCGAGTAATTCGCTCGGATCGGCATCCTGCCACGCGCCGGTCGCCCGGGTGTACTTGAAAAAACTGTCCAAATCGATACGACTCATCGTCGTCCCCTCCACGTCCCCCGGTGTGGTCACCGAACTGTTCGGTGAGACGCAGAGTAGGGGAGGGGTCCGACAAACTATTCGAACGTGTCAGCGAGGGGCAAGCATCTGTAGCAATTCCTCGACCGACGGCAGACCGGGGATCACGGGAAGGTTCGGAACAGAGACGGCGGCGGGCGGTGCCGTCAATTCGATTCCGCCGAGCGCTCCCAAGACGTCGTCGGTGTTGGTGCTGCTCGGTCCGTACGTGTTGGAGGCGACGACGAAATCATCGCCGATCGACGCTGACGCGACAACACTCGACCGGTCGTCGGCCCATCCCCACTTGCTCCCCGTCACGCCTGACAATCGCTGGGTGCCCCAGTCCTGAACCATTCCGTCGCGTGCCACAGGAGCCGCGGTGTTCATCCAGGCGAGGACCGGGCTGGCGGGATCGGTGCGCTTCTTCGCCGCCAAGAATCGCACCGTGTCGGCTGTGCTCGTGGACGAGCTGCCCCAGAAACCTCCCCGCGAGGTAGAGGTGAGTCCGTACTCCACGGCGGTCGCCGAAATGGCCTGTGGGTACTTGTTGTCGAGCGTCGAAGCGGCACCGTCGTCGCTGACCTGGATCATCCGCGCGGCGAGGTCGAGGTCTCTCGGCGAACCATCGCCGAAACGGACGACGTAATCGGCCATGTAGAGCTTGACCGTCGACAGTCCAGGGCGCGCCGAGTTGTCCTCAGCGCTGCCCACATAGGTCCCTGTCGGGAGATGTTCGTACGACAACGACGTCCGTGCCGGGACATCGGAGAGGTCGCCGGGTGTCGGCAAAGCCTGGGCCGGTGCCGCGCATACCAACGCCATGGCAATACCGACAATTGGGACAGCAGTTCTGGTGAAGATGCGTCGCAGGGCCGGCATCTCGTGCTCCTCGAGGTGTTGGCCCGCCGTGAGTCGGTGACCGATGACTGTAGTTACCCCGATAGTAGACGCTTCAACCTCGAGGCCGTCCGGATGAATGCGACGTTGTTGCACTCGGAGTGACCGAAAGGCACATTGATCCCAACCGGGGTGCGCGATCGGTCAGGAGCGGCGCAGCGTCGAGAGCAGTGCTTTCGAGCGTCGCAGTGGGCTTCGACTCGAGTCGGCCGGCCACGTGCTGGGCAACTCGATCGGGTCCGTCAGGCGACCGGCATTGAAGTCGTCGACCAGGTGTCCGACGGTTTCCTGCGCGCAGGATTTGTTGGTGCCGATGAATCCCGAGGGGCCACGCTTGATCCAGCCGGTGACGTAGGTGCCGGTCGCGGTCGACCCACCTACTTCCTCCAGGACGCGCCCGCCGTTGTTGGGAATGATGCCGGCACGATCGTCGAACGGAACTCCGGGGAGCGCGACGCCGCGGTAGCCGATCGAGGTGAGGACGAGCCCGGCCTCGACGATGTCCACGTCGCCGGTCGGGACGCTGCGAACCACGTCCTCGCTGTCGGCGGACAGGCCCATCCGCTCGAACTCGACGCCCGTCACTCGATCGGTGCCGAGGATGCGGGTGGGGGAGAGAAGATAGCGCAGGGTGATTCGCCTGCGGCCGTCGCTGTGTTCGGGGGATTCGTCGACGTGGCGAAGCAACTGCAGCTTCTGCGCCACGGCGTGGGGAAGGTCGTCGGTGCTCGCGAGTCGGACGGTGACCGGATCGAGCGCGAGTTCGCTGCGGTCGATGGCCAGGTCGATATCGGGGACGGTCAGCAGCCCGGCGAACTCGGGAACGGTGAAGGCGGACTGCGCCACGCCGCGGCGACCGACGACGACCACCTCGCGAATGGAGCTGTGGCGCAATGCGTCCAAGGCGTGCGGAGCGATGTCGGTCCGAGCGAGCGCATCCGGATTCATCGTCAGAATGCGGGCGACGTCGAGGGCAACGTTGCCGTTGCCGACGACCACCGCGCGCTCGTGCGAGAGATCGAACGTGCGATGTGCGTGGTCGGGGTGGCCGTTGTACCAGGCGACGAAGTCGGTAGCCGAACTGCGCCCGGGCAATTCGGCACCGGGAATGCGGAGCTCACGATCCGATGACGCCCCGACCGCATAGATGACGGCGTGGTGGGTGTCCATCAACTCGTCGTGCGTGACGTCCTTGCCGACCTCCACGCCGAGGTGGTACGTGAATCCCTCTTGCGCAGAGATGGTTTCGAACAAGCGCGATACCTGACGCGTCTTCTGATGATCGGGTGCGACGCCGAGGCGAGCGAGGCCGTGTGGTTGCGGGAGTCGGTCGTAGACGTCGACGCTCACGCCTGGTTGCGTGAGCAGTTCGTCCGCGGCGTACATGGCCGATGGGCCCGACCCGACGATCGCGACTCGCAGCGGCTGACGATCCCGCGAGACCGACGCAGCAGGCGTGACCGGTGCCAGGATGGGCCGAGGCGGGCGCTCCTGTTTGTAGAAATCCGCATTGATCGTCAGGAACGGCAGTTGTGCCTCTGTCAGTTTCGCCTGCGGCACAATGGCATCGACCGGGCAGGCCGAGACGCACGCGCCGCAGTCGACACACGACTGCGGGTCGATGTGCAACATCTCCGCCGTCAGGAAGTCCGGCTCGTCGGGAGTGGGATGAATGCAGTTGACAGGACACGCGTAGACGCACGATGCGTCGCTGCAACATGACTGGGTGACGACGTGGGGCATGAGGTTTCCTGACGGCTGGGGCGCGAGCTATGCGGCGAACTGGCTGGAACTGCGGTCGGGTTCGCTGCGGAAACGGGACGCTTTGCCGTCGATTCCGCACAGCTTCCACATCAGGCCAGCGGCGCGATTCATCATTCCGGTGTCGTTGGCCAGCATGCGGACGTCTCCGAAGTAGTCCTGCAGTGCGTGCTGCGACTCCGGAGTGCCCCAGAACAGGTCCTTCTTCACCTGCTTCGGGATGTCGAACTTCGTCCAGAACTTCTTCGGCGGAATGACGATGACGTCGCACAGAATGCGCATCGTGATCGGGAAGGCCAGCGAGAGCAAGAACCGTCCGGCCTTGGACATCTTGGGGACGCGGCGACGCAGCAACTGGTGTGCGAACGAGATGTGCCGTGCTTCCTCAGCGACGTGAATTGCCATGACACTCTGCATGATCGGGTGGATTTCTTCACCGGACCGCAGGACCGACTTCTGAATGTGGTCGATGGGCTCCTCGCCTGCGAGAACGCCGACGAAGAACAACTCGGGCAACAAAGTGGCGAACAGGGGGATGAACGGCGACAGCATCTTCATCGGCCGACTCATGCCGGGAGCATCGGAATCGACGCGGTTGACCATCTCCTGGAACATCAGGGTGTGGTTGCACTCTTCGATGGATTCGTGGGTGCAGTAGCGTGCCTCGGCCGAGCCGTTGGGCAGCGAGAACACGTACTGCATCATGCCGCGGATCAGAATGTTCTCGAACTGAAGACCGACCTTGGCGACGTTGGCCTGACGCCACATGCCGATCTCGATCTGCTTCTCGAGCGGCAGCGCTCGGTACCAGGCGTGGCCGCCGATCGGGTCCGTCTTCGCGGGCAGTACCCAGCGAGGATCGCTTGCGGGCACCGCGAACTTCTCGGACTCCCAGTCGATATCCACGTAGGGGTCGAAGTGCTTGTGAACAGAACCCTCGGACAACAGGGTGAGTGTCTCGATGTACTGCTGCTCGTCCGCGGTGTCGGTATCGACCGAAACGGACGCGTTGCCTGTCGTCAGTGTCATGGCTTCTCCAAACGAGGTGCGAACATAGCGTTAATGTAACCCCAGTTAACACGAAAGGGAAGCGTGCTGGAAAACCCAGTTCGGTTTCCCTCTACTGTTCGTCCGAACGTTCGTCGGATACCTCGGCCACCTCGTCGGTCTCGAACAGTTGCAACTGGATCGCCGACGGATCGACCACCGGCGTGACCTGCTCGGGTGTGCTGCGCAGTACCTCGCGCAGCGCAGCCACGGCGCGGCCCCATTTGCCGGCTTCGCGGTCTGCCTCGTCGACGTCGCAGTGCTCGTCTCCGAGATCGGCAGCGACCGCCATGCCACGCCACGACGCCTCCTGCTCGGCGCTGATGCGCAGGTAGGAGGCGACGACATCGCGATCGGAGTCGCAACGTTCGAGGACGGTGTCGAGGTCGAGTGGCTCCTCGGATTCGGCTATCAGGTCGACCAATTCGAGCAGACCGTCCGGAAAGTCCTCTGCCTCGATCGGGGGCGGCGTCGGTTCGCCGAGCGCTCCACCGAAATCCTCGGCGAATTTCTCGTCGACCTGCTCCCATACGTGACTGAGCATCCGCACTGCCCACAGCAAGTGATCGGCGACGAAGGGGGAGCCGCTCACCCGCACCTGGGCGACGATGCAGTCCTGGACCAGGTGCAGCATCACATCGGGTAACTGCAAATTGAGATCGACCAACAACTCGGCTGCGCGGGTTCGTCCCGACACGGCGTGCACCAGCGTCGAATTGATCTCGACCACAGGCTCGGTGGGCTTGACCGACACGTACGCGGTGCCGTTGACGAACCGCAGGGGGATGTCACCGTCGGGGTCGTGATCCGGCGGGAAACCGAACCACGGTTCGAGCGCTCGATCGACCAGTTGCTGCAGGTGTTCCTTGCCCTTGGGCTGTACGCACATCGGAACGACAGTGATGCCGGGCTCGGGGGTGGCGATGTCGAAACTCGGTACGTCGTATCGGCCGGTGGCGCGCGAGCTCAGGAACGACGGATGCGGGAGACCCCAGATGTCACGGAACACCGCAACGGTGGTCTTGGCCAGATCGTCGGACCACGATCGATTCCGGTCCACGTGCGGCGCGGTCGGTTCGGAATCGGCCGACATTCGAAACCCCAACGCGCTGAGCGCTTCCCGCTGCTCTTCGGTGATGGCACGGCTGCGGTGCAGGTGCTCGTTCGCCGGGATCTCGCAGCGAACCATGTCGAGATCCCACGCGTAGAACTGCACGCAGGCTGCGGTGTCGGGCACGCCGTCGGTGCTGTCGTATCGCGACTCGATCACCAGCGCATCGCCGTCGCGCATCGCGCTGACGTAGTCGCCGAGTCTGCGCTGGAACTGCATCCAGGCAGCGT
>NZ_LVCU01000316.1:0-7993 GCF_001647185.1 Rhodococcus sp. EPR-147 | reverse complement strand
GACCACCGACACGGTCTCGGTGTTCGCGGGGGCCGTCACGACGACGCTGAATCCTCGACCGAGCTGTGGAGCGGGTCGTGCTGCGACTCCTCGTCGATCACACCGAACGGTAGGGCCTCGGCGACACCGTCGAGCACTGCCGGACGCAAAGCGTGCGGAACGGCGAGTACTTCTTCGATCTTGACGAGGATGCCCTGCTCGATGAGGGATCGGACGCGGTGGTCGATCAACTGCGCCGTACGCAGATCCTCACCTTCGAGTTCGGCGTAGTCCTCGCCCTCGTTGTTGACGGGGAGCTCGTCCGTCATGGCGGCGAGCAGCGTCTGTACCGCGAAAGTGTTCGCCAGCGACCGTGACACATCGGGGTCGTCGGCATCTCCCGACAGCTGGACGCGAACGTGTTCGGCGACCAGCTCGTGCACCGTCTCCGCGCCTCGGCCGGCCAGCGAATGCGCATTGTCGCCCGGCCTGGCGGTGTCACCGTCGATGCGAATCAATTCGGTCGCGATCGCCGTCGACCAGTAGTCGACCGCGGCACCCACCTCGAGCCGGGCGGGATCGAGCGGGGTGGAGCCGACCGCGCGCTGCAGGTCGGCGTCCTCGCCCACCGCCAACCCGTCGGCCACGCGCGCGACGATGTCGTCGAGGGCGGGTAGCAGCGGCAACGCGGAGATCGCGGCGAGTTCCTGGGCCAGCGAGACGTCGGGCAGATCGATGTCGTCGGCGTCGAGCATGTCCGGCTCGTCGCCTTGGAGGAAGTCCGAGAGATCCTCCATGCAGTGCGAGTAGTCCTCGGGAGTGCCGTCCCAGAGATCGGTCTCGTCGAGGAAGGTCAGGTACTGCAGTGACGTGAGTACCAGATTGACCGCGGTGTCCTCGGCCGTGTCGGACTCGTCCTGCAGGATGCGTTCCGCGGCGTCCACCAGCAAGTGTGCATCGGCGGGCAGCCAGGCACTGGGGGAAAAGCCGTTACGGGCTCCGGCCAGCTGGGTCAGTGTCGACGACACGAGTCGAGAGATCGCCTCCGATTGTTCCGACATCTCGCTCTCGTCGAGCCATTCGACGAAACCGTCGATCAGATCGGCGATGCGTTCGGTCACGGCACCGGTGGGGGCCGGTCGGGATTGCTGGTGGCGCCGTTGCCGGGCCTTGGTCTTTTCTGCACGTTTCTGTCCGCGGTTGGCAGGCCGCTTCGATCCCATGACTGCCAGCTTATCGGTAGGCATGTCCGGTTTCGTCGATCCGTGCCCTCAGCGAAGTAGGAACGAACCCGCAGATGCAGGAAGAGCCGGATTCGATGCGCGACGATACAGCTCTGCGGGTCGGCCGCCGCCTGCGGTCGAGGTTGTGCCTGTCCCTTCGAGCGACCCGATGACGTGACGTCGGAACGTGTCTTTCGGCAGAGCGCGATCGAACACGATCTCGTACACCTCGCGAAGTTCGAGAAGGGTGAACTCCGCGTCCGTCAACAGTGCGGGATCGACCTCACGCGCGTAGCGATCACGGAGGTCGAGAACTGCCTCGGTCACCATGGTGCGGTGGTCGAAGGCCAGTGTCGACACCGGTGCGGAGTCGTCTATCGGCATCGATTCGGTTGTGAGAGCCAATGATCGAGCCGAGATTGCTGCGCCGTGCGCCATCGACAGGACCCAGCCGCGGTCGTCGCGGTCGGGATCGTCGAACATCCTCAGCTGGTGAAAAGTGAGATCGATCAAGTCGGCCTTCGTCCTCAACGCGCGGTCTGCCGCGTCGGCGAGAGTCTCAGACGGTCGCAGAAAGGTGCCCGGTAGCGCGGGGCCGCGCTCCGACGGCACCACGACGACGTGCAGTTGCCGTTCGCGGACGGTCAGTACCGCCACATCGACTGCCACGGAGGGGCGCGGGTAGTCGGTCAGCGCGTTGCCGTCTCGGTCTCGCCAGTTCATGCGTTGCAGCTTAGCGCAGTAATGATCTATAGTTAGCTCAACATCGATCTAAGGGGTAGGTATGCAGTTGACGGACATTCAGCACGACCGAGCGCGGGGCGTTCTCCTCGGAACGGCAGTGGGTGACGCCTTGGGCGCGGGCTACGAGTTCGGATACCCCTCACCCGAGACGACGATCGCCATGGTCGGCGGCGGCGCATTCGATTGGGCCCCGGGGGAATGGACCGACGACACCTCGATGGCGCTCTGCGTCGCGCGTGCCCTCGAGCAGGGCGGAGACATCGACGACATCGCCGAGAATTTTCGCGCGTGGTTTGCGCAGAACCCTCCGGACGTAGGAAATCAAACGCGCTCCGTGCTCGCGCAGACCACACTCAGCGGCTCAGAGATGACCGCGGCGGCAGCGTCACTGTCGGGTAGAACCGGCGGCAACGGATCGCTCATGCGTACCGCACCTGTCGCCTTGGCCTACCTCGACGATTCGGCCGGATGTCGAGCTGCTGCTGCACGGATCAGTGCCCTCACCCATTCCGACCCGCATGCCGGTGAGGCATGCCAATTATGGACTCACGCAATTCGATACGCGGTTCTTCGCGGTACATACGGCGGGGTGCGTGAATTTCTGGCCGCCGCCGAAGCCGACGTCCGTGAGTTCTGGCAGTCCCTGCTCCACCAGGCACAGGAGGGACAGCCGTCCGACTTCCCTAACAACGGCTGGGTGGTCCACGCTCTGCAGACGGCGTGGTGGGCAATCCATCGATCTGCCGACGCGGACCGGCCTCTGCCTGCCGCTCTCGAACTGTGTGTCCGAGCAGGCGGCGATACCGACACCACGGCGGCCATAGCCGGAGGGCTCCTCGGAGCGCGCTGGGGCGCATCGGCGGTGCCGAGCGAATGGCGCGACATCGTCCAAGGCTACCCAGGGTTGCGCGCCGACGATCTCGACCGAATCACCTCGAACATCATTGCAGCGAAGGGGAGTTCATGACAATCATCGACGTCGTCCAGGGCGACATCACGGACGTGGCCGCAGACGCCATCGTCAATGCCGCCAATACGCGATTGCTCGGCGGCGGGGGAGTGGACGGTGCCATCCACCGGGCCGGTGGGCCGGACATCCTCGCAGAATGCAAGGCGCTGCGGGCCACCACCCTGCCCCACGGCCTCGACGTCGGCGCAGCCGTCGCCACCACCGCGGGCAGACTTCGCGCCGGCTGCGTCATTCACACTGTCGGCCCGCGCTACTCCCCGCACGAGGACAGATCTGAGCTGCTGCGACTCTGCTATGCCCGAAGTCTGGCGCTGGCAGCGTCGATGAACCTGAAGTCCATCGCTTTTCCCCTGATTTCCGGCGGGTCCTACGGATGGCCGATGCACGACGCAGTCACCCAGCAGGTGGTGGCAGTCAAAGCTGCCCGGCCGTCGGTCGACCTCGTCATGCTGATCGCCTACTCCCGCGAAGCGGCGAACCTGACGCGGCGGTTGGTGGGGTGACGATCGAGGGCCGCTCGATCAGTAGTGCTCGCGAAAGCCGCCGATCGCGGAAACGGAATTGCCGTCGGGATCGGAGACCGTCGACAGTCTTACTCCCTTGTTCGCGTCCACGATGTTGCCGAAGTCGATGCCGCGGGAACGAGCGGCATCGACGAACAACTCGATGTCTTCGACGGCAACGTTGAACTGCGACGACCCTGCTCGCTCGGGGTCGACCGTCACCTGCACCCATGCAGCGGGGGCGGCCTGCCACTCCACCAAACTCGGCATCGGATTGTTGTCTGCAGGCCGGTCGAACAGCTTCTCGTACCACTCTCGTGCCGAGTCGATATCGTGTACTGCCACCACGGCAAGAACATGTTCGATCATCGCGTTCTCCTTCGTATCGTTCGGTTGCGCAGATATGGACCGGATCCGACCGCCCGACTCATCGCGCAGAATCTGTCGGTGGCTCGAGTAGGGTCGTCACGTGCCCGAAATCGGGTGCCGATACGAGCAGGCAGGGGACCGCGACGGTGTTGACGCTTCATCGCGCCGAACGCGCCGGAACGCTCGCGGCTGCACTGGCCGACATCCTGTCCCGGCCGTTGGACGATCCGTTCGTGCCCGAGATCGTGTCGGTCCCGGCGAAGGGCGTCGAGCGGTGGCTCACGCAGCGACTGTCGAGCACGCTGGGCGGTTCGGATGGCGACGGCATCGCAGCCAACATCGACTTCCCGAGCCCGACGCGATTGGTCTCGCGCGCCATTGCTGCGGTCGACGACATCGATCCCGACGACGATCCCTGGGCTCCTGCCCGGGTTCTGTGGACCGCGCTGGAGGTGATCGACGACTGTCGCACCGAAGCCTGGGCGTCGGTGCTGCTCAAGCATCTCGGTGCAGGTTCCGAGGATCATCGCGTGGGACGTCGCTGGTCGACGGCATCGCATGTGGCAGAACTGTTCCGCACCTACGGATCCCAGCGTCCCCAGATGCTGCGCGACTGGTTCGACGGGCGCTTCACCGACGGCCACGGTGGTGATCTCGACGAGGACCTGCTGTGGCAACCGCGAGTGTGGGCCGCGCTGCGCGAGCGAATCGGCAGCCCGAGCCCAGCCGAGCGCCTGCCGCAGACCTGCGCACGACTCCGGGACGCACCGGAGTCGGTGGACCTACCGAGCCGGTTGTCGGTGTTCGGTCCGACCCGGCTGGCGACCGATCAGCTCGAGATACTGGGTGCGCTGTCGCAGGCTCGCGACGTGCACATCTGGGTTCCGCATCCAAGCCCGTCGATGTGGCGCACCCTCGCCGAGATCCCGGCGGTGACGCGCCGACGAGACGACACGACAGCTCTGGCCGTCGCGCACCCACTGCTGGCCGGCCTGTCGCGAGACGTGCGAGAACTCCAGGCCACCATCGCGTCGGTGGCGACGCACACCGTGCATCACCAGGGACCGGAAGCAGCGAACACCCTGCTCGGTCGAATTCAATCGGACATCACCGCGGATTCGGCTCCTACTCCCGAATTCGACGACGGCAGGACGTTCGCCGACGGATCGGTGCAGATTCACGCGTGTCATGGACCCGCTCGTCAGGTGGAAGTTCTGCGCGAGTCGTTGCTGCATCTGTTCGCCGGCGACCCGACGCTCGAACCACGGGATGTGCTGGTGATGTGTCCGGATGTCGAGACCTACGCGCCGTTGATCCGCGCGAACTTCGGGCAGACGGCACTGGTACATCCCGGACATCGGCTACGGGTGCGGCTGGCCGATCGAGGCCTGCGTCGTACCAACCCCGTCCTCGACGTCATCGCCACGGTGCTGGATTTCTCGGAGGGCCGGGTGACGGCGAGCGAGTTGCTGGACTTCGCCGCCAGTGGTCCGGTGCGCGAGAAGTTCTCGTTCACCGACGACGATCTCGAGCGACTGCGCGAGTGGGTGACGAGCTCCGGTGCCCGCTGGGGATTGACAGTTCGACAACGAGAAGCATACGGCCTGAACGGTTTTCGGCAGAATACCTTCAAGTCGGCGCTCGATCGCATCCTGTTGGGAGTGGCCGCGGACGAGACTCGGAACGAGTATCTCGACCTGGCGCTGCCTCTCGACGATGTCGACAGCAACGACATCACCCTCGCCGGCCGCTTCGCCGAGCTGGTGGACCGGCTCGCGTCGGTGCTCCGGGCACTGGCCGGTCCGGCATCGGTGACCGAGTGGACGCGGCAGCTGGGGCGCGCCCTCGATCTCCTCGCCGACGTGCCAACAGCAGACGAATGGCAACTGGCACAAGCACATCGCGAGATCTCCGACGCCACCGAACACGGCGGCACCGCCGAGCTGCGGCTCGCGGACGTGCGTGCCATGCTGGCCGGAAGACTGGCCGGCCGACCCACCCGAGCGAACTTTCGAACCGGCGAGCTGACCGTGTGCACCATGGTGCCGATGCGCTCGGTGCCGCACCGAGTGGTGGTGCTGCTCGGGCTCGACGACGAGGTGTTCCCACGAGTGGGCGGTATCGACGGAGACGACATCCTCGCCCGCGATCCGGCCGTCGGCGAACGAGACACTCGCAGCGAGGATCGGCAACTGCTCCTCGACGCGGTGATGTCGGCGGAGGAAAAATTGCTCTTGTTCTACACCGGAGCAGACCCCGTCGACGGGTCGGCCAAGCCGCCCGCGATCCCGCTGCGCGAGTTGATGGACGTGCTCGAGGTGACCGCGGGCGGAAGCGTCGAACATCGGCATCCGTTGCAGCCGTTC
Organism: Rhodococcus sp. EPR-147; assembly: GCF_001647185.1. Classification (NCBI taxonomy): domain Bacteria; kingdom Bacillati; phylum Actinomycetota; class Actinomycetes; order Mycobacteriales; family Nocardiaceae; genus Rhodococcus; species Rhodococcus sp. EPR-147. Next base: position 1,839 of record NZ_LVCU01000316.1, on the reverse strand, counting down.
GACCCACACAATTTCGAAGCCGAACACCCGTTCAGCTTCGACACGGTGGCCCTGGCAGGGGCGGTCTCCCAGCAACGGACGCCCGATCCAGTACCACCGTTTCTGCCCGACGCGCTCCCTCCGGCCGATCGAGGGGACGTCGAACTCGCCGAACTCATCGCCTTCGTCGAGAACCCGGTGCAGGCTTTTCTGCGGCAACGACTCGGCTTCCGCGTTCCCGAGCTCGAGGACGACCTGGCAGACAGCCTGGACATCGAGCTGGATCCGTTGTCCCGGTGGAACATCGGTGATCGGATGCTTGCAGCAGTGCTCGCAGGTGGGGACATCGGAGAATTCGCCGACGCCGAGTGGCGGCGCGGAACCCTTCCGCCGTTTCATCAGGGCCGCCGCGAGATGTCCGACATCCGGCAGATCGTCGGAATCATCGCCGACGCGGCCGCTCCCTTCCACGAGGGTCCGGCCGAGACGATCGACGTCGCGGTCGATCTCGGCGACGGCCGACGCCTGACCGGCACCGTCACTGGGATCCACGGCCGCACGCTGGCACGTTCGTCGTACTCGCGACTGGCCGCCAAGCACCGGCTGGCCGCGTGGGTGCGGTTGCTGGCGGTAGCGGCATCGGAGGCAGGGGACTGGAGCGCCGTCACCATCGGCCGCGCGAGCGGAATGCGCCCGCCTCGTCGCTCTCGGCTGAGCGCCCCGCGGGATCCCTTTGCCGTACTGAAAGATCTGGTGGACTTGCGTGATCGTGGAATGACGTCGCCGCTGCCGATATCGACCGGTACCGCATCGGCGTACGCAGAGAAGCGGTTCGGTGGCGGGTCCATCGAGGACGGCTACGACTCGGCCACCTGGGCTTGGCGGGGCGACTTCGGTGACGGCACCGATCGATCGTTGCGGTACGTCCACGGTTCGGCCTTGTCGTTTCAGGCATTGCTCGCTGCGGCCCCGCTCGCCGACGAGACCGAGCCCTCGAACGAGAAGAGCCGCTTCGGGATTCTCGCTCGAAAGCTGTGGGATCCGTTGCTGATCGCCGAGAACATTGGGAACGCATGACCGCCGCCCGCGGATTCGATCTGCTCGGTCCGATGCCGACCGGAACGACCGTCCTCGAAGCCAGCGCCGGGACCGGCAAGACGTACGCGATCGTGGGGTTGGCCGCGCGCTACATCGCCGAAGGGATCGCCGAGATCTCGGACCTGCTTCTGGTGACGTTCAGTCGAGCCGCGACCCAGGAACTCCGCGATCGCACCCGAAGCAGGTTCGCGTCGATCGCCCGGGACCTGGCCGACCCGGACACCGCTCGGGTATCTCGGGATCCACTCGTGGCATTTCTGGCCGCAGTCGACGACGCAGAGGTCGACCGGCGGCGTCGACGGTTGCGTAGGGCACTGTCGGACTTCGACGCCGGCACCATCGTCACCACTCACAGTTTCTGTCAGCGCATGCTCGACGGACTCGGCATCGCAGGCGAGCGCGAACCGGAATCGACGTTTGTCGAATCCGTCTCGGACCTACTCGAACAGGTCGTGGACGATCTGTATCTGCAGATGTTCAGCGGTGACGACGAAGCACCGGCATTCAGCAGGCGGGATGCCCAGCAGTTGGCGTTGTCGGCCGTGGGTGACCAGCAGTCGATTCTGTATCCCGACACCGAGGACTCGGACGACGGCAATCGCGAGCCGGCACTGCGTGTGCGGTTCGCCCGGGAAGCGCGCCGGGAGATCGAACGTCGCAAACGCCTGCTCGGTGTGCGCGATTACAACGATCTTCTGGGACTTCTGCATTCGGTGTTGTCGGACCCCGTCCACGGTGAGGCTGCCTGTGCGCGAGTGCGAG
>NZ_LVCU01000315.1:0-12043 GCF_001647185.1 Rhodococcus sp. EPR-147 | reverse complement strand
ACGACGCTCATCCTCGTCGGCGATCCGAAGCAGGCCATCTACGCGTTTCGCGGAGCCGAGGTACTGAGTTACCTCGACGCCGTGCAGACCGCGGACCACCTCTACGAGCTCACCGCCAACTGGCGTAGTGATTCGGGGTTGCTCGACGCCCTGCACCATCTGTACGGCGGCGCAGCCCTCGGCCACGACGACATCGTGGTGCACCCAGTCGAAGCGCGAAACCCTCTCTCGCGCATGGTCGGACATCCTCCCCTGCGGCTGCGTTACCTACCGCGAACCGGCGCTGGTCCACTGCGGCAAGGCTTTCCGGCAGTCGACCGGCTCCGATCCAGGGTTGCGGCAGACGTTGCGGCGGACATCGTCGAGCTGTTGTCCGGACATGCCGAGCTCGAGCGACCCGACGGCCGCCGGGTGATCGAACCGCGTGACATTGCGGTGTTGACCCGAACGACCAAGCAGGTGGCGTTGATTCGGGACGCACTCGACGCGGTAGGGGTGCCGTCCGTCGTGTCGAGCAGCACCAGTGTGTTCGGTACCGAGAGTGCCCGACATTGGCTGTGGTTGCTGCAGGCGATCGAGCAACCGCATCGCACCGATCGCGTACGTTTGGCCGCGTTGACTCCTCTGCTCGGGTGGACCGCTGCGCAGCTCGACGCCGGGGCCGAGGATGCGCTGTCCCAGGTCAGCAGCCGGCTGCGTGAGTATTCGGTGCTGTTCGACGAGGCCGGGTTCGCGGCAGTCTTCGAGCGGGTGTCGGCGCAGTCCGGACTCGACGCCCGGTTGCTCGCGGTCGAAGCCGGTGAACGCACGATGACCGACCTGCGGCACATCGCCCAATTGCTCAATCGCGCCGCGGTATCCGAGTCCTACGGAATCACCGCCCTCACTCGCTGGCTGACCGACCGAATCAAGGAACCGGCAGCGGGCGGGTCGACCGACCGCAGTCGTCGACTCGACAGTGATTCCGCCGCAGTGCAGATCATGACGACACACGGCAGCAAAGGGCTCGAATTTCCGGTCGTCTACCTGCCCTACGCGTGGGACACGTTGTACTTCAGCAAGCCGTCGACGCTGTTGCTGCACGAGAACGGCAAGCGGATCCGAGACGTCGGCGGACCGTCCGGAACGGGCTACGCGGCCAGGAAGATCCTCAACGACCAGGAGGAAGCAGGCGAGGAACTGCGACTGCTCTACGTCGGCCTCACCCGCGCCGAGAGTCGGATCGTGCTGTGGTGGGCCCCGGGCCGAAACACCGCGACGTCCTCGCTGCACCGCATGCTGTTCGGACGCATCCCCGGAATTGCTCTGCCGGAGCCGTCGTACAAGGTTCTCGACGACGCGACGACGGCGAACCGGCTCCAATCCTGGGTCGGGTCGGCAGCAGGCCTCATCTCGGTCGAACCGGTGGGACCCGGTGAGCCGTCCACCGCACATTGGATTCGTCCCGAGCAACCGCACCTCGACGTCGCTGCCGCACGATTCGATCGAACCCTCGACCTCCTGTGGCGTCGGACGTCGTACTCCGCGTTGACAGCTCACGCTCACGACGCCGCGCCCGCCCAGCCCGAGGTAGGAGTGACCAGCGAGACCGAGCATCCCGAGAAGACGGACGAGCCCGCCGACACGGCCGTGGGCAGCGAATACCCGGGAAGCGAGCACATCGACGAACAGCTGGACGGAATCGCGTCACCGATGAACGGCATGCCTGCCGGCGCGGCGTTCGGAACGCTCGTCCACGAGGCACTCGAACACGTCGACACGTCCGCACCCGATCTGCTCGCGGAACTCGAACGTCGCTGCGCTGCGGCGGTGGCGTCGCGAATGGCGGAGGTCGATCCGGTGGCGTTGGCCCAAGCCCTTCTGCCGGTGATGCAGACACCGTTGGGATTCGGGACGCTCGCCGACGTAGCGCCGTCCGACCATCTGGCCGAACTCGACTTCGAGCTGCCCTTGGCCGGTGGAGACGATCCGGTGGCGAACACGGTCACGTTGAAGTCCGTCGCGCGCCTGTTGCGTCATCACCTCGATCCGGCGGACGTGCTCGCGTCCTACGCGGATCTGCTCGACGGTCTCGAGTCGACACCACTTCGCGGCTTTCTCACCGGAAGTATCGACTCGGTTCTGCGCGTGGCAGGACCGCGGTACGTCGTGGTGGACTACAAGACGAATCGAATCGCCAGAGGCGATCTGACCACCGGCAACTTCACGCGCGAGAAGATGGCCGAGGAAATGATCCGCTCGCACTATCCGCTGCAGGCAATTCTGTATGCCGTTGCGCTGCATCGATATCTGCGCTGGCGTCAATCGAACTACGACCCGCAACTGCACCTCGGCGGAATCCGATACCTGTTCGTGCGGGGCATGGTCGGACCGCAGACCCCCGCCGGGTGTGGGGTGTTCGATTGGGATCCACCAGCCGCGCTGGTGATCGAGCTGTCCGACCTGCTCGCTGGGAAGGTGACCCGATGACCGGCGTCTCGATTGCGCTGCGCGGCAGTGGAATCCTGCGCACCTTCAACGACGTGGGTGTGCTGTCGGCATCCGACGTGCACGTGGCGCTGCGCCTCGGTGCCCTGGCCGGTGAGTCGTCGGAGAACGTACTGCTCGCCACTGCTCTGACCGTGCGCTCGGTGCGATCGGGCTCGGTGTGCCTGGATCTGCGACGACTGCGGGACGTCACCGTCGACGAGGACTCGGACGTCGATCCGAGCGCACTCCCGTGGCCGGAGCTCGACGACGTGCTGCGAGCACTGAGGGTGAGTCCACTGGTGGTCGGGAGCCCGAATGGACCGTTGCGGCCGCTGAAACTGGTCGACACCGATCAGGGTGAGCTGCTGTACCTGGACCGATATCATCTGCAGGAGAGCACCGTTCGAGATCTGCTCGACGCGCGTTCGCGATCCCATCCCGCCGCCGATGCCGTCGAGATCGGCGACGCGCTGGCCACGCTGTTCGTGGACGAATCGGGCGCGCCGACGGCCGCTCCCGATCGACAGCGAATAGCGGCAGCTCTGGCGGCGACGCAATGGACGACGGTCATCGCCGGCGGCCCTGGAACCGGAAAGACCCACACCGTAGCGAGAATTCTGGCGCTTCTCGTTCGCGAGCACGGAAGCGATCTGCGCATCGGATTGGCCGCACCCACCGGCAAGGCCGCAGCCCGGTTGCAGGAGTCCGTGTCCGAACAAGCCGGTCTCCTCGGGCTTCCGGCAGATCTGAAAGCGATGACGCTGCACCGACTTCTGGGATGGAAGCCCGGCAGCAAGACGAGGTTTCGGCACGACGCCGAGAACCGGCTGCCGTACGACGTCATCGTCGTCGACGAAACCTCGATGGTGTCTCTGACGATGATGTGTCGGCTGCTCGAAGCCGTGCGTCCGGAGTCCCGGTTGATTCTCGTCGGCGACCCGGATCAGCTGACGTCGGTCGACGCAGGTGCGGTGCTAGCAGATCTGGTTGCCAGGCCGGTGACCGGAATCGAGAACCCGGTTCTGGCGCAGCTCGTCGACGCGGACTTCGCTGCCGCCGAGGATCCCGCGGAAGCCGCTCTGAGCGCGTTCGAGCGAGACCGACTGCGCGGCGGCGTCGTTCGGCTCAGTCGTGGCCGACGGTTCGGCGGAGCCATCGCTCGCTTGGCCGTGGCCGTGCGAGACGGCCGGGGCGACGATGTCATGGCGCTGCTCGAGTCCGGCGCGGAGGAGATTTCGTTTCATGGCCCCGACGACGTCGACGCGCTGCGCTCCGACGTGATCGACACCGCCGCCGAGGTCACCGACGCCGCCGTACGAGGGGATGCCACCGCAGCACTGCTCGGGCTCGAGAAACATCGCCTCCTGTGCGCTCACCGCGAGGGTCGATGGGGGGTCTCGCGGTGGGACCGGCAGGCGATGGAGTGGGTAGGAGAAGGAAGCGGTACGTTTCTCGATCCCTCGCTTTGGTACCCCGGTCAGCCGTTGTTGGTGACGGCCAACGACCACGAGGCAAGGATCTACAACGGGGACACCGGCGTTGTGGTGTTGGGAGACAACGGAACTCCGATGGCAGCGTTCGCCCGAGGTCGTGGTCACGTGTTGATCCACCCGAATGTGCTCTCCTCGGTACACACCGTGTACGCAATGACGATCCACCGCAGCCAAGGCAGTCAGTACGGCACGGTCTCGGTTCTGTTGCCCGCCGAGGCGTCGACACTGTTGACCCGAGAGCTGTTGTACACCGCCATCACCCGCGCGCGATCGCACGTACGGGTGATCGGTACCGAAGAGGCCATCCGAGCGGGCGTCGAACGTCAGGTGCTGCGAGCGAGCGGCCTGCGCCGAAAGATCCTGTAGTTCGTCGGATCCTCGTCGTCACCGGCACGCGTGTCGGTCTGCCCTCGTCACCGCGTCCATGCTGTGTGCGACCAGGAGCCAGGTGCGGGCAAGGTTCTTCCACACCGCGACCGAGTTCTTCCCACTCGTGTCGTCGGGGCGAGCGCGAACAGCGGCCGATCGATGCAGCGACAGTGCCCGCGCTGTCAACGCGTCGATATCGCCGTCGGCGCACACCGATCGAACGGTGTGCGCGTCGACGCGCCGACCGATCAACTGGCACAGCGCCTGAAGTGACCTCAGCTCGGCAGGAACGTCGTCGGATGTCTCCGAGGGACTCTCGGTCGCTGCGCCGGTCGTGCGACCGACGGACCCGCGTTGCAGGTCGACCGGCCCCGACGATGCTCCGTCGGCCGCCACGCTCCATACGCTCAGGAACGACGGATGTGGGACGTTCCAGATCTCGCGGAACGCGCGCGTGATCATCTCCGCGACGAGCGCAGCATCGGCTCGGGTGTCGGTTCGCGTGAGATCGATGATCGACCCGTCTGCGACCGGCTTGCCTCGATCCAGCCAACCGCAATCGAGGAGCTGCACATCCATTGCCTTTGCGTCCGGGGCATCCGGGTACAGCAGGGACGGCAGCGCTGCCACCGACACCAGCACGCCGCTGTCCGTCGCCGCCACGTCGATGTACGGGCGCAACCCACGCTCGCCGGGGCTCGCCTGAGCGGCGGACACCGTGATGTAATCGCGCCGCGGCAAGGTCCGAAGACGCGCATGCAGGTTTTCGGTGAACGTGGCCCACGCGAGCGCGGTGGTGGAGTCGAAATGGCCGTTCTGCAGTGCGGTCACGGTGCGAACCCTCTTCTCGGACGAGAACTGATGCCTGTACTCGAGACCGTAACGAGGGGGTCCGACAAGAAACCGCGTCAGTACACGTCGCGCAGGTAGCGCTTCGATTGCTTGAGCTCGTTGACATAGTCCTCGGCGGCATCGGGGGAGCGGCCGCCGTGTTCGGCGACGATCTCGTGCAATGCCTCGTCGACGCCCTTGGCCATGCGCGTCGCATCGCCGCACACATAGAGGTGCGCGCCCGCTTCGAGCCACCCGTACAGCTGCTTTCCCGCCTCACACATGCGGTGCTGTACGTAGATCTTCTCGTGCTGGTCGCGAGAGAAGGCCAGATCGAGTCGCGTCAGCAGACCGCTGCGCTCGAAATCGGCGAGTTCGTCCTCGTAGAGGAAGTCGCTCGATCGATGCTGATCGCCGAAGAACAGCCAGTTCTCGCCTGCAGCGCCGCGGGCGCGACGTTCGTGCAGAAACGCGCGGAACGGTGCCACTCCGGTTCCCGGCCCGATCATGATGATCGGGGTGTCGTCGGACGGGAGGCGGAACGACTTGTTGGCGGACAGGAACACTCCCGCCTGATGTCCGTCCCCGATGCGATCGGCCAGATACGTCGAGCAGACGCCGCCTCGATCACGCTCGGCCGACCGGTATCGGACCGTGGACACGGTCAGATGAACGGTGCCCTCGTGCGCGATCGGCGACGAGGAAATCGAGTAGACCCGGTGCTGCAGAGGACGCAGCAAACCGAGGAACTCGGCCGGATCGAACGTCCCCGACCGATCGAGATCGAGAACGTCCACGACATCGCGACCCCAGGTCCAGGCGTCGAACGATGCGCGGTCACCGTTCTGCAGAACGTGATCGAGCTCGGCGTCACCGGCCCGTTCGGCGACGGCCTCGATCAGATCCATGGACGGGATGCCGATTTCGTACTCCGTCGTCAGCGCCTGTGCGAGGGTGATCTCGCCGGATTTCGTGTGGACGGCCGTGTCTGCCTGCACTCCGAGGCGGTCGACGACGGCGGAGACCAATGCTGCGTCGTTGACGGGTTTGACGCCGAACCCGTCGCCGGCCTCGTAGACGATGCCGCTCTCGCCCAGCGCTATCTCGAAGTGTCGAACTTCTTTTGCGGATGTCGGACCGGACAGGCGACTGTTGCTCAGAACCTGCGCGCGGTAAGGATTCTTCCGATTCCACGGTGAGCGCTTCGATGCGGTCTTGGTGGCGCCGAGATCGCCGATTCGAGCGTCGATGTCCTGTACCTGCCTTGCATTTGTCGTCACGATGCGTCGAGCGAAAGGTCGACTGTTCGAAGACTAATCGTGCGCAGTCACTCGCGGTGCAGGACGTCTACTCCGTCGACGGAGAAGACGACGTCGTATCCGCTCGCCAGCGCCCGGCTGATCGCCTGACGATCACCGGTCTCGTCCGTCGGCCAACCCGCCGGCCGTTCGCGGTTCACGACGATCCAATCCGGGACGGTCGAATCGGTCGTGCGCTGCGGAAAGACCGACACGTCGTGGTCGGCGACGAGTTGGGCCACCAGATTGTTCGACGCCGCAACTCGATCATCGGCAGGAATCCACTCGGAGATTTCTCGGACGGTCTCGGCTTGCGGATCGATCGTCCATTCCTGGGCGTGCACCACGCGTGACATGGGCAGGAACGGCAATGCGACGACCGTGAACGCGGCTACGAACGCAACGATGTAGTGCCGGCCGCGTTCGCTGAGCTGACCGTGCCGGTGGCTGCGCGCGAACGCGTCGAGCAAGGCGACGAACACGATGACCATGAGGATCGCGTTGTAGTGATAGATCGGCTTCCAGAAGTTCGTGTTGTCACTGAGAAAACGCCATGCCACCGTCGGGACCGCGATCAGCAGTAGCGGAGAGCGCAGAGCGAAGAAGCCGGTGACCGCAAGCAGCAGAAACGCCGTGGCCGCCCGCGAATCGCCGACAACCAGACCGTGCGCTGTATCGGCGATGCCCTCGCCCAGCGGAGGCAGTTTCGAGCCTTGGTCGTACGAGTTGTCGTTGCTCAGGGCCGGAACGATCACCTTGACCGCGAGCACCATCCAGGTCAGTCCCCAGACGGCCGTCAGCGCACCGAGGATGCGGGTTCGTCCGGTTGTCCACAGCGCCACCAACGCCCCGACGACGATCACTGTCAGACCCATGTCCTCTTTCACGAAGACCAGCGGCAGTGCCCAGGCCAAGGCCGGCAGCCAGCGCTGCCGAACCAGTGCGACCATCGACATGGCCAGCAGCGGCATCGCGAAGGCCACCTCGTGAAAGTCGAAGTTCAGCGCAGCCTGGACGCCCCAGGACAGTCCGAACGCCGCGGCGATCACGATGCCGACGATCGTGCCGAACTTCTGTACCGCCAGTCGGCTGATCGGAATCACGGCGAGTGCGAACAAGACCGCTTGCGCGATCAGCAACGTCTCCGCGTGCGGGAACACCCGATAGACAGGCCCCAGCAACGCGGTAATGGGGGAGAAGTGGTCACCCAGCGTGTTGTAGCCGGTGCCGAGCAGGTCGGATGTCGGCGCCCGGAACTGCGAGTACGACGCGATCTGCTGGACGAATATGCCCAGGTCGAATCCGGAGGTGCGGAGCTGGCGATGGCCGAGGACGGACATCACCGCGTACAGGGTCGCCAGCACGGCGAACGAGACGGCCGGCACCATTGTCTCGGCGGAACGGAGTTTCGCGCGCCGGTCTGTGGTCGCTGTTTCGTCGGTCGCTGTTCTGTCGGTCGCTGTGTCGACACTGTCGGCATCGGTGACGACCGTGGAGTTCTCGGTAGTGGTCACGAGAAGGCATGTCTACCGGACCGACGTGAGACGTTCCTGAGAACCGCCGGTCAGCGCTTGCGTTTTTTCGCAGGCTTGCGTCGGGGCGGCTGCGAGGTGAGGTGATAGTAGAGCGCATCCTCGGAGTCTTCGACCACCACATCGATGAAGTCGCCCACTTCGAGGTAATCGTTGACGGCAATTCTGTCGGTCGAGCCGATGACTGCTTTCACCGATCGGGCGGGAACGAGGCCTCTACGGCCGTCCGGTCCCACGGCTAGTGCATAACGTGGGCCGGTGCGGGTGACCCTGGCACTGATGAAGTCCGGATCCTTCGGAATCGGGTCGGCCGCGAGCACGCCGCCGTCCTTGGACGCGGCCGTCAACGAGTCGAGCTGCGCGGCCAGATCGTCGGCCATCGCATCCACCTGATCGAGCAGGTGGGCCATGTGCGCGGCGTAGTCGGTGTGCTTCTTGGTCGGCTTGAGTGCCTCACCGGGCTTGTACATGTCCTCGTGTGTCAGCTCGCCCCAGGCGTCCTGCAGGCGCGTCTTGACCTGGACTTCCACCTTCACATCGAGATCGCCCTGGTGAGTGGCAACTCGAACGACCAGAACGGCGTGATACGCGCGATAGCCGCTCGGCTTGGGAAAGGCGACGTAGTCGGTGGGTGGTTGCGCGAACCGCACGGAGCATTCCTGGTCGTTGCACGCACGCTCGAGCGCAGCGACGAACGTCAGCTGATCGCGCGGGGTCTTGCACAGCACCTTGACGCCGACGAGATCGGGCAACGCCTCGGCGACGGCATCGGCGTCGGTCGGTTCGGTGATGCGGCCCTCGGAGAGATACCGGCGCAGTTTGTCGGCCGATCTGCCCGGGTCCTTGATGCGTGCCATCTGCGCGTTCAATCGGTCTCGATCGACGTCCTCGAGAATCTCGTCGGCGATGGTCTCGAGGAAATTCTGCGCGGTGACGAGAGCGGCTTCCCACGCTCGACGACGCTGCAGGTACAGCTCTTCGACCAAGTCGTCGATACTCGTTGCCGATGTCACGATGCCGAGGTTAACGCAGAAGTGTCGCCGATCCTTTCGGCGGCGCGCATTCGAGCTGTGGTTCGACGGTGTCCGGTTTACGCTCTACCGCATGACCGTGGCCTCGGAACAGAAGGACGACTTCGTCGAGCAGTTCGATCCCTTTCGCCGTGAGTTGCTCGCACACTGCTATCGCATGACCGGGTCGATCCACGACGCCGAGGACCTGTTGCAGGAGACGTACATTCGCGCGTGGCGGGGGTACGCCAAGTACGAGGGCCGATCGTCCCTGCGCACATGGCTGTACCGAATCGCAACCAATACCTGCCTCACCGCTCTCGACGGCCGGGCGAAGCGTCCTTTGCCGACGGGTCTGGGCGCACCGAGTTCAGGTCCCACCGACGAACTGGTGCAGAACAACGAGATTCCGTGGCTCGAGCCGATCGCCGATTGCGAACTTGCGGATGCGAGCGATCCCGCCTCGATCGTGGTGGCGAAAGAATCCGTACGGCTCGCCTTCGTCGCCTCGCTGCAACATCTGTCGTCTCGGCAACGCGCGGTGCTGCTGATGCGCGAAGTGTTGCAGTGGAAAGCGTCGGAGGTTGCCGAAGCTCTCGCCACGACGACTACAGCAGTCAACAGTCTCCTGCAGCGAGCACGGGAGCGTCTCGACGAGATCGCGCCCGAGCTGGACGACGTCGAGCCCATCGAATCCGCGGAATTACAGAAACTTCTCACCCAGTACGTGGAGTGTTTCGAGAGCTACGACATCGACCGGTTGGTCACGCTGTTCACCTCGGACGCAGTGTGGGAAATGCCGCCGTTCGTCGGGTGGTATCAGGGTGGCGAGACGATCGGATCTCTCATCCGGAACAACTGTCCCGCAAACGGAGCGGGCGATATGCGGATGGTGGCCACCTCGGCCAACGGTCAACCTGCGTACGGGCTGTACATGCTGGCAGAGGACGGTGTGCACCGGGCCTTTCAGCTGCATGTTCTCGATGTCGATGCCAGAGGGGTCGGGCACGTGGCCTGCTTCTTCGATCTGACTCTGTTCGATCGATTCGGCTTGCCCGACCGCCTCTAGGGCGACAAGATAGGTCAGCCCTGCGGCACGGCCGACGGATCCATCCACATCACTTCCCACACGTGATTGTCGAGATCTCGGAACGCCCGGCCGTACATGAACCCGTGATCCTGGGGTTCCATCCACTTCGATCCACCCGCGGCGATCGCCGCGTCGGTGAGCGAATCGACCTCCTCGCGACTGTCGGCAGAGACGCACATCAGCACCTCCCGGGCCGAGCCCGTGTCGCAGATCGAGTCCGAGATGAAGTCCTCGAATCGAGAGGTGGACAGGAACATCACGGTTGCCTGGTCGCTGACGACCATCGAGGCACAGTTCTCGTCGCTGAACACATCGTTGAACTCGAATCCGAGACCCTCGAAGAATGCGCGGGTGGCGACGACGTCGCGGACGGGCATGTTGGCGAACAACAAACGGGACATGGATACACACCTTTTCCGGAAGAACTTGCTGCTTCGGACCGTCGAACAACGGTCTTGCTCGTACTGACAGCGGTCGATCCGAAAAGTCATCGGGTTGTGGATGTGCCGACACGACGCGACCCCGCCGAGCGGGTGCTCGACGGGGTCGCGGACTGCGAAGCTGAAGGGGGCGTGTAGTTATCGCGTGATCTGCGCGAGGCGTGACAGCATGCGCGTGAAGACGTGGCCGTCGTTGCCGAGGTCTGCGTAGGGGTCGGCTGCCTGGTCCGACTCGGTGGCGCCGGACGTCGCCGCAGCAAGCGTGCGCGCCAGGCGGGTACGACGCTCGATGGCGTCGAGGATGGTGCCGTCGAGCATTAGAACTTCGTCGAAGAGCTGGTCGACGTCAGCTGTCGCGATGTCGGCACTGTCGGTGCCAATTGCGAGCGAATCGATCTGAACAGTCACATCGTCTCCTTTTGTTCGCGTCCTGAGGTGTGAGTCGTTCGGTCGGCCGGAACCGTTACAGCTCGACCCGTGTAAAAACGATGTTTCGTCGCCCAGACCAAGATGCCCACTGGGCGGGCCTGGGCCAACCTCTTCGGGGTGTGATGCTGCATACAGTCCGGTCGGTTCCCCGACCTGCGGGTTCTCGAGGGGTGAAGGCTCGAAGGATTCTTCTCGTGTTGTTCGGGTACCTACGGAAGCGAACGACGGCAACTTTCGAGGAGTGAACGATGCGTTACGACTACCTGATCATCGGCGGGGGAATGGTTGCGGACAGCGCTGCTCGCGGAATCCGCGAGCAGGACGCGTCAGGCTCCATCGGCATACTCGGCGCAGACCCCGACGCGCCGTACACCCGCCCGGCGCTGTCGAAGAAGCTGTGGACCGATCCGGATTTCGGCCGCGATCAGGTCTCGCTGGACACGGCCTCCGACACCGGTGCGGAGGTGCACACCGGAACTCGAGTCGCCTCGGTGGACCGCTCGAACTCGTCGGTCACCACCGAATCCGGAGAACGCCACGAGTACGGCAAACTCCTCCTGGCAACGGGTGCAACGCCGACCCGGATCGAACTGCCTCCCAGCCCCCGCGTGGTGTACTTCCGCACTTTCGCCGACTATCGAGCGCTGCGGGAGCTCACGAAGACCGCCGATCACATCGCTGTGGTCGGGGGCGGATACATCGGCACCGAAATTGCAGCTGCGTTGTCTCTTCAGGATGTGAAGGTCACACTGGTCACCTCGGATGCCGTACTCGGAGGACACATGTTTCCGCCGACCCTGGCTGCCGGCTTCGACAAGGGTTTCGCCGGCCACGGCGTCACTGTGCGCCGGGGAACGAAGATCGTGTCAGGGGCCGAGGCGTCGGCGCGCGTGCAACTTCAACTCGACGACGGTTCGACCGTGGAGGCGGACGGAGTCGTGTTCGGACTCGGTGTGCGACCCGAAACAGAGCTGGCCGAATCTGCAGGGCTGGCAGTCGACGACGGAGTGATCGTCGACGAGTTCCTCCGGACCGAGGACGAACACGTCTACGCCGCAGGTGATGTGGCGAACTACCCCGAC
>NZ_LVCU01000314.1:0-5665 GCF_001647185.1 Rhodococcus sp. EPR-147 | reverse complement strand
GTCGTGTACTACCTCGACGACGACGCCGTCGTCCAGGGCGTCCTGATGTGGAACGTCTGGGAGGGGCTCGACGTGGCGCGCACGTTGCTGGCCGAGAAGAAGCCGCAGACCGAACAATCGCTGAGCGGACTGATCTGAACTTCTGGAACACTCGAAGGTGAGCGGACCAGCGACGGTTGGACGTGACCTAGGAGAGATGATGTCCGAGTTCGATGGCAGTGGGTCGGCCGAGCAGCGTGCCCGATTCGACGACGAGGTTCACAGCCGCTGCGCCCGCTGCCGGTTGCCCGGACATTCCGAACCGTTGTCCGACGTGGCCGCGGTCGCCATCGCGGCCGGGCGCGTGGACGAGGCCACCCGAGCTGTTCTCATCAATCGATGGCATGCGGGACGCTCGCTGCCGTCGATCGGGGGATTCGGCGCTCTCCGCAATCTGGTGGACGAACGCGATCGGTGGCTCGCCAAGGACACGACGAGCAAGCCCGGATCGGCTCTGGTGTACAAACTTCGAGCTGCCGAGTTGAGCAAACGCGTCAATCACCACCGCACCACCGTGGTGATGTCCAATCGGCACTACGCCACCGGAGTACGCGCGGCGCGAAAAGAGCGCCGAGAAGGTGTGCACCTCGATCTGGACCAACGGGATGCGATTTTCGATGCGTTGACGAGGACGCCTGCGCCGGAGAAGTTCGGCCCGATTGCCGAGCGAGGTCTGTCTCTGGTGGACGCGGCCACGGATCGGGTCAGCACGCTGGCGCGCAAAACTCCGGTGGCCGACAGGGTCGAGTGGGCCACAGGACTGGTGGATCAGTTCGTGGATCGAAAAGACGACCGCTTCGTCGATCGCTACGACACTCTGTTGTTCCTCGCGGGCACTTCGTTCGACCGGGTGCGTCGGTCGCCGGCATGGCAGTCGACGTATTTCGAGATCCAACGCAATCAGTTGGACCTGTTCGTCGAACTCACCGAAATCGCGGTCGATGCCGCGTCGCTGCGCACGGTAGCGACCGAGCTGAATCGGATCGGTGAGACGATGGTCGACGAAGAGACCGCAGCGCAGGTCGAATCCCGGCGTGGCGCACTGGAAGTGGTGTGGAGGCAGTTGACCGGACGGGTGGCCGCGCTGGTTCGACTCGCGAATGTGGTCGAGTCCTCGGAGACCGAGGCGCGCACGTCCGACGCGATGGCCCGCGCGCACAGCTTGGACGATCGGATCGATGACCTCGTCGGGCGGTCGGGAAGCCGGGAAATGTCCGCCGAGAACACACATTTCGTCGGTGATCAAGTGCGGACGCAGTGGCGCGACTGAGTGCCGCCGAGGGCACACAGTCGCGCCACTGGCTCTAGGCGATGATTGCGAACAGAATTCCCGCGACGGCGAAGCTGACCACGGACAGAATCGTCTCGAGGACCGTCCACGTTTGCAGCGTCTGCTTGACGGTCAGATTGAAGAATTTCGCGATGATCCAGAAGCCGCCGTCGTTGACGTGGCTGGCGATGATCGAGCCCGCTGCGATCGACATGGCGATCAGCGCGACGGCCGGAGCCGAGTAGTCCTGGGCTGCGACCAGGGGCCCGACTATGCCGCCGGTCGTCACGATGGCCACGGTTGCCGAGCCCTGCGCCACGCGCAGCGCACAGCTGATGATGTACGCCAACACGATGATGGGAAGACCTGCGGCCGCCATGGTGTCGGCCAACGCGGTGCCGATGCCCGTGGCCGAGATGACCTTTCCGAAAAACGCGCCTGCGCCGACCACCAGCAACAGCATGCCCACCGGACGAAGCGACTCTCCGGTCAGCTTGCTGAGTTCCTGGACCGTGGATCCACGTCGAATGCCCAGAACATAGAACGCGATCAGAACTGCGATGAGAAGCGCGACGGCCGGGGTGCCGAAGAAGGTGAGCACCTCGAGTAGGTTGCCGGGATCGAGCAGAATGCTGCCGAACGTGGCACCGAGGATCAGGACCAGTGGAACTGCGATGATCGCTCCGATGGTGCCCACCGACGGCGGCGTGGTGACGACCGGACGCTTGGTCGCGACCGTGCCTGCGCCTCCACCCTCGGTGGTGCTCGCATCGTTTCCGTCGTTGATGAAGTCCTCGGGGACGTCGACGATGATGCGTTTGCCGATCCAGTTACCCCACACCAGGCCGGCGGCGATGAATCCTGGTATTCCGCAGATGAATCCGAACAGGATGAGCCACCCCAGGTTCACCTCGAGCAGACCACCGACGGCGACCGGTCCCGGGTGCGGTGGCAAGAAGGCGTGCGTCATGGACAACCCTGCCAGCATCGGCAGCGCATAGAGCACCAACGACTTTCCGCCTTGGCGCGCCGCCACGTACACCAGCGGTGCCAATACGAAGATGCCGATGTCGAAGAACACCGGAATGCCGAAGATCAAGCCCAGCAGTCCCATTGCGATGGGTGCTCCGCGTTCCCCGAAGACGCCCAGTAGCTTGGCGGTCAGTGCCTGCGCGCCACCGGACTTTTCGAGAATCGCGCCGAGGACAGTGCCCAGTCCGATGATCACTGCGATGTGCCCGAGGATGCCCCCGAATCCGGTTTCGAGAAGCGATTCGTTGCTCTTGATGGCGGTGCCGACTATCTCGTTGACGGGCAAGCCGGCAGCCAGAGCCAAGCCGAGGCCGACGATGAGAAGTGCGATGAACGGTTCGAGCTTGACCTTGATGATGACGATGAGCAGTACCGCAATTGCGATGCCGCACAATACGAGTAGGCCTGGCGTTGAGGTTCGCAGCCAGTCGACGACAGAATTCATGACGAGCCTTCCTTGATGTCTGCATTGATAGCCGCCACGAACGCCTGTGCTCGCACGGTGATGTCGTCCCACTGGCCGGCCGCAACCGACGCCGGTGGAACCACATCGGTGCCTGCGGTCACTGCGACGGCACCGGATGTCAGGAACTGAGCGGCGTTTCCTGCGTTGACCCCGCCGGACGGAACGAGTTTCGCGTCGGGGAAGGGGCCGAGCAGATCCTTGAAATACGCGGGCCCGACGGTCCGAGCCGGAAATATCTTCACGGCATCCGCTCCGAGATCGAGGGCAGTCATCACCTCCGACGGGCTGAGCGCGCCCATCATCAGCGGGATCCCGGCGTCGGTCACGATCGTGGCAACGTCGGGCCGCAGCCCGGGGGTAACCACGAAGCAGGCTCCCGCGTCGATCGCCGACCGTGCTTGATCGGCGGTCAGGACGGTGCCGGCACCGACGACCGCACCCGCGTTCGATGCCGCGCGGAGCAGTGCCAGCACGCCGGGCGTGGTGAAGGTCAATTCGAGGGCCCGAATCCCGCCGCGCGAGAGCGCATTCGCCAACGCCGCAGGATCGGAGATGTGCGGCGCACGGACCACCGACAGTGCGCGGTCCTCCAGAATGGTGGTCAGTGCATTCACGATGTCTGCTTTCCAGTGGGATTCATCCGCAGGGCACGGCCTGCCAGAGAGTGCGTGGGGCGGCGATCGTCGATAGCGAAGGCACCGTTGACCATCACGTGGCTGATGCCGTCGGCCTGTTGTTTCGGATTCTCGAACGTGGCGGTATCGCGTACGGTTGCCGGGTCGAACAGGACGAGGTCGGCTGCGTGCCCTTCGGCGATCGTGCCGCGGGCGCGTAGGCGGAGGCGCGCAGCGGGACGACCGGTCAGGTGATTGATGCAGTCCTCGAGCGAGAGCAACTCCTCGTCCCGAACGTAGTGACCCAGGTAGCGGGGGAACGTTCCCCAGGCGCGGGGGTGGGGTTTCTCGCCGACAAGAATCGCGTCGCTGCCGCCCATATGACGTGGATGCGCCATGATCTCGCGCACGTTCTCCTCGTGTCCGACATGCTGCAGGATGGTGGTTGCCAGGGCGTCTCGGCGAAGGAAGTCGAAGAACACGTCCACCGGTGACCGACTCGCCTCGGCCGCGATGTCGGCCATCGTGCGCCCGACGTAGCGATCGAGCTCCGGATTCGCCACACCGCTGAGCTGGATGGTCTCCCACTCGACGGTCACGCCATGGCAGCCGTCGGACCCGTCGACGTCGACATCCTGTGCGATGCGTCGACGCATGTCCGGATCGTCGAGGCGTTCGAGCGCACGGTCCGGGCCACCCGACATCGCCCAACTCGGTAGCAGCGCAGACAAAGTGGTGGCTCCGGGCAGATACGGATACGTGTCGAGGGTGACGTCGCATCCGTCGGCGATCGCGGAGTCGACGCGGTCCAAGAACTCACGTGCCCGGCCCCGATTGACGCCGAAGTTCATCGTCGCGTGAGTCAGATGAAGTGCGCATCCCGTATCGCGGGAGAGATCGAGCATTTCCTGGTACGCGTCGAGTGCTCCCGCGCCGTACGACCGAGTATGAGGTGCGTAAAACCCACCGAAATCGGCGACGACCTCGCACAGCGCGCGCAATTCGCTTGTGTCCGCGTACATTCCGGGCGTGTACGTCAAACCGCTCGACATCCCGACAGCGCCCTCCTGCAGGCCCTGCGCCAACAATTCCTGCATGTGGGCGACCTCGGACGGCGTCGCAGCTCGCTGATCAGGTCCCACCGCGAGGTACCGCAGTGTTCCCTGGGGAACGAGATAGGCAGCGTTCGGGGTGATTCCCTGGTCGAGGCGAGCGAGGTACTCCGAGACCGAACGCCACGAGAAGTCGAGGTCGACGGGATTGCCGTTCCATCCGGCGATCTGACGCCGCACCACATCGAGCGTCGCGTCGTCGATCGGAGCGTAGGCGATGCCGTCCTGGCCGATGACCTCGGTGGTGACGCCCTGACTGATCTTCGGGAAGTGGTCGGGATCGGTCAGTAGACGCAGATCGGAATGGGCGTGCATGTCGATGAACCCGGGGGACAGGACCTGCCCAGGTGTCGCATCGACGATTCTGTCGGCACCGAGAACGGTGCCGGGCTCGGCGATCGAGGCGATGATTCCGTCGCGTACGAGAACGTCACGGCGCAGTCGCGGAGACCCGGTGCCGTCGATGACGTCGGCACCTCGAAAGAGGATATCGGACATGGGGGTTTCGACTCTCTAGAAGAACGTGTGCACGAGGTCGACGACGCGAGGATCGTCGCTGTCGGCATCGTCGACGACGGGAATGAGACGCCACTTGTCGAAAGCGGTGCACGGGTGAGACAGGCCCAAGCGCACCACCGATCCCACCGGCAGTGCCCCGCTGTCCTCGGCCGGTAGGCGAAGGAACGCATGCTGATCGTTCAGCGCTGTGATGTCGGCACCTGAGTCGAGAGTCTCGGTTCCTCGAACGGATTGGGGGACAGGCAGTCCTTCGTCGAACGGGAAGTCCCGCTTTCCTGCATCGAGCAGCGCGAGACCGGGCTCCGGCCTTGAGACCGTCCGAGCCCATCCGTGCATCGCCGACATCAGCGGCGCGTCGGTGCGGGCGGGAGTGAGTGGTGAGATCTGCGAGTAGAAGCCGTCGTCGTGCACCACGTAGGCACCCGAGCGCAGCACTACGTCGGTAGGTACTCCCTCTCCGTTGGTAAGAGAGTGCAACCGCTCGACTACGAGGTCCTGGTAGGCGCTGCCGCCGGCGGTCACGATCGCATGCCCGCCGTACAACCCCTCGGCATCGAGCGCGCGATGGAGGGTGGCCACGTTGTCGAGATAGGTCCGAACCGCCGCGAGGCCG
>NZ_LVCU01000313.1:0-3350 GCF_001647185.1 Rhodococcus sp. EPR-147 | reverse complement strand
ACCGAGATCGCTTCTTCTGTCGTCCGCGCGCCGGTTCGGCCGTGCGGGCCACCGAGTTCGACGACGACCGCGACCGGCCGTTCTCCTTGCGTCGAGAGGATGCGGTCCATCTCGTGCACCGTTGCGACGCTGTCGGCCCAGCAGTAGAACTCGAATGTCGGGTGCGAATCCAGCTCGGCCGCAATCCACGTCAACGCAACAGGGTCGATCTCGGCATTGGCAAGAACGATGCGTTCGACCCCGAATGCGCGTGCTGCCTGAACTTGCCATCCGGTTGCGAGGGTGATGGCCCAGCTTCCTGCGTCGAGCTGCTGCTTCCACAGTTGCGGGGCCATCGACGTCTTCCCGTGGGGTGCGAGCAGCACTCCCGCGCGCGCAGTCCACTCGGCCATGACCGAGATGTTCGACGCGATGCGTGCCCGGTCGAGAGTGAGGACGGGCGTCGTGAACTCGGAGAGCCGCGGCGACGTGGCGAGAAAGCTCTCGATGGTGTGCCCCCACGACCTGGGTGGCAATGCCTTGTACTCGGGTCCGAGCACTCGTCGGCTGAGTGCCTCGACGGCATCGGTGTCGATCACGATCGTCTCCTCGGTCTCGGAAAACCCGCAACTGCGTTGCGTATTTTGCAACGCTGGTTGCGCAATGTGTTTATGCTTTGTAGTCTGCAACGACAGTCAGCGTTCCCGCAAGAGTTCGAGGAGATCGACGTGAAAGCACCACGAGCGGTGTGTGTGGGCGAAGGCCTCGTCGTTCTGGTTGCCGAGCCGGGCCCATTGGAGAAATCGAACACGTTCCACCGCACAGCCGGAGGCGCAGAAGCCAACGTGGCCAGGGTGTTCGGTCAATTGGGCGTCGATGCGTCGTGGATCTCTCGAGTGGGAGATGACGGATTCGGCCGGTACCTTGTCGGTCAATTGATCGCGGCAGGTGTCGACACCTCCGGTGTGACGCTCGACCACGAGCGACCCACTGGCATGTACGTGAAGCAACGCGGATCGGGTTCCGGCGACCGCCACGACCTCGCATGCCGAGACAGTGCGATGACCTACTTCCGTGCCGGCTCGGCTGCGAGTGCTCTGTCGCCCACAGACATCGACGGGAATGCAGCGAACCTTGTCGCCCGTACCGACCTGATCCACTTCACCGGAATCACGGTGGCCATCTCCGATACCGCCGCCGATCTGACGAGATACTTGATGGATCAGCCCACTCTCGTCAGCTTCGATCTGAACTATCGGCCGGCGCTGTGGAAATCTCGGCCGGACACAGCCACCGATGTTCTCGGTGAACATGTTCGAGGAAGCGATGTGGTGTTCATGGGTGCGGACGAAGCTGCGCTGGTGTTCGGCACGTCCGATCCCGCCGAGCTGCGCGAGATGTTTCCGCAACCACATCACCTGGTGATCAAGAACGACGCGCACATCGTGACGGCGTTCGAGGGGGCCGCTCGGATCGACGTACCGGCGCTGAAGCTCGACGTAGTCGAGAAGATCGGTGCCGGAGACGCGTTCGCGGGCGGATATCTGACCGGACTGCTGTTGGGCAGGAGTTCCGTCGAGCGCGTTCGGTTCGGTCACCTGTGCGCGGCGGGTGCGTTGACCGGGCAGGACGACATCGCCTCGGTGCTTCCCTTGACGGTGCTGACCCAACTGGCCGAACTGGCCGACGCCGATTGGGCGAGGCTGGACTACGCGGCCACTGCCGCGCGCCACTCGGAGATGTCGCAATGAGTCAGAGTCTCGCGCGGGCGATGACACTTCTCGGCTTGCTCGGCGATGGACCGCAGTCGCTCGACGAGCTGGCGTCGGTCCTCGAGGTCCACAAGACGACCGTGCTGCGGCTGCTTCGCACGATGGAAGCCGACAGATTCGTCCAGCACGACGCGGATCACCGATATCAGCTCGGATCCAGGTTGTTCGAACTCGCCAACCATGCGCTCGAACAGCGTGACGTGCGGAGCATTGCCCGGCCGCACCTGGCGGAACTCAACATGATCACCGGCCAAACCGTTGACCTCGCCACCTACGAGGCCGGCGTCGTCATCTACATCGACAAGTTCGACGCCCAGCAGAGCGTGCGGATGTATTCGCGAATCGGAAAGCCTGCGCCGCTCCACTGCACAGCTGTGGGGAAGGTCCTCATCTCGGCCCGGCCGGAGGCGGAGCGTGTGCAGATTGCACGCAACATCACCTACACGCCGTTCACCGAGAGAACCATCACGACGGCCGAGCGTTACCTTCGCGAGCTCGACCTCGTGCGCGAGCAGGGGTTCGCCGAAGACCGCGAGGAGCACGAGTCCTTCGTCAACTGCATCGGATGCGCAGTGCGCAACGGAACCGGTGATGTGGTGGCAGCGGTATCGATGTCCGTGCCCGACATGGTGCTCGATCATCAGCAAGTGCTTGCCACGCTCCCCGAAGTGCAGCACGCCGCGGCGGCGATCTCCGCAGGATTGGGATGGCACCCGCAAGAAGCCCAGGACTACAGCACACAGAACCAGAGCTCGAAGGAAGGAACACAATGAGTGAGAAGATCGAAATCCGCACCACAGGTGCGCCCGCACCTGCCCACACATTTTCTCAGGGAGTCCGGAAGGGGCCGTTCGTTCAGGTCTCGGGGCAAGGGCCGGTCGACCCGGCCACCAGTGAATACCTGTATCCAGGCGATGTAGCCGCGCAGACGACCCGCACACTCGAGAACGTCAAAGCGATCGTCGAGGCCAGCGGTGCGACATTCGACGACGTCGTCATGCTGAGGGTGTATCTGACCAAGCGTGAGGACTTCTCGACCATGAACGACGCCTACGGCCAGTTCGTGTCGGCACATACGTCGGGGGACGTTCTACCGAGCCGCACCACAGTGTTCACAGGACTGCCCAGGGAAGAGATGTTGGTAGAAATCGATGCCGTTGCGATCGTCTGATCAAGACTTGCGGCAGATGTTCACACGAAAATTACATCTGACCAGGCGATTTGCGTAAGCGTTGGTCTTCGCGTAACTTTTGTCGAGTCAGAGCGACACGGACACCGACCCGGTCTTCACAGACCGGGACAACGAGGTTGTACGGAGTATGCACTGAACAACCCAGGCAAGGCTCGAAAGTAATGAGCCATGTCTGGGGTTCGAGCGTGTAAGCCCCGAAGTTACCGTGCAAACGGTAGTGACGGTGTGTGCGTGTTCTTTGAGAACTCAACAGTGTGTCGATGAATGTCAGTGCCGAAATATTTTGTTTTGGTGAAAGCATTCGATGTATCAATCATCCGCTTGTGGTGGTTGTTGTCGGGTGTTGTTTGAAATGCTAGTTGAGTTTTTCTGCTAGTGATTTGACTTGATGTCTTTGACTGATTCGC
>NZ_LVCU01000312.1:0-8957 GCF_001647185.1 Rhodococcus sp. EPR-147 | reverse complement strand
GTGTAGATCAGTCGATGGCGCGGCCGCGGACCGCGCAGAAAGCTGTGCGTTGAATGGAACGGGCGTCTGACGGCATCCCCGAATGGGGAAGCGAGGCTCTGGTAAACGTGCGCCATTTCGGGCAGACCGCCAGTATTGGATCGGGCGCACCCGCATCAGTGACGGGATGCGCCGCACGTTGGCAAGCCGCACATATTCCGGGCGTGCGCGCGGTTCGAAGCGATCTCGGCACACGACTGTTGCGCATCGTTAGGTGCGGCTAGTCACCACGCGAGGAACAACTCCGCCGTAACCGCCTACAGGCGGTCGACTAGCGCACTTATGGATCAATCCGAGGCGCCCGCGACTCGTTCGGCTCAATCGGCCGCCCAAGATTGGGGTACGTCCGGCGACAGCCTAACGCCGGTCAGTGAGTGCAGCCTCACGTACGGGCATGCATATGGGTCTCTCGTGTGGGGCCGGATTGGTTAGGCGGCTGGTGCAGCAAAGACGGGCGTGGAAAATTTGCATCTACGTCTGAGCCCTTCGACCGGTTGGGCTTACAGCCGTTCATATGGCCGTCTGTATGGGCTTACGTGTGGGCGTATGCGCTTGCCGACCAAAAGTGCTCGAAAGACGGGACGCCGCACAGATGGCGGGTCCTGTTGCGTCACCCCGCTACCGAGGCGAACAAGAGCCTTCGTCACAGTGACAAATCTTGTTCAGACTCGGGCATTGCGACCAAATGCACCCGCATACCTGCATACTGCCGCCCGGAACATCGGCAGTGTCACGGTACCGACGCCATAAATCGGCATCTCCTCAGACGAGGATTGGGCGCGAGTCCGCCCGCCATTACACCCAAAGGTCGAATTCCACCGAACCCGCCCCGTTAACGGTGACCCGGCGCGAAGGATCGAAACGTTCGCCTCCCTGCGCGCAAATTTGGCGAACGGTGCTCGGCGAAGAACGCTGCTGTCGAGCGAGGTGCATCTGCCGGCTCGACCAGGGGCCGCCATCACGACAAGCAACGCGTACTCGGCGAGGACCGCCAGACCGCTTACCGGACGCTCGCGACCCTGGGGATAGGTGCGGGGCGAAGCCGTACATCAGCCTCGGATTGGACGACGCGAACAGCCGCAGCCGAAGTGAGTGTCGGTCACTACCTACGAGATATGCCAACTGATCCATCAGCCAGACACAGTTCGAGAACTCCGCAGGTCAGACTGTTGCGCGGTGAAAGCCCTGGTGACTCGTAAGCACGCTCCAGCAGTATCGAGCACCCCATAACGAGGTTGCCTACCGCTGCCAATCTCGGCGTCTAATGAACATGCAATTTGCCCGAGTTGGACCCTGTGCACGGTCGGCCCCAATTTTGTAGATGTGGGCTACGTAAATTGCATTTTCCGCACCATCGGTGCCAAAGTGCCAGTTCAGCACAGTTTTGCTCTGCAGACATGTCGGTGACCTGCGTTAGGCTGCTCCTATGGACTCTCGACCAGGTCGTGCACCGTCGGTAACTACGGGCGTGGGCATTCCTGCAGGTGTTGGGTCAGTGGCGGTCGAGCCGGAGATCCCGCCGGCCGTCGCGAAGCGGATCGCGAGCGCCGTGCAGTCTTCCCGGTCCGAGGGAACGCGCAAGACGTATGCGGCCGCGTGGAGACGCTTCACTAAGTGGTGCGAGGCGAATGGTCACGTGACGTTGCCGGCTCACCCGATCACCGTCGCTGCCTACCTCGTCGACGCCGCCGACACCCGCACCGAATCAGGGGAGCGGGCCTACGCCGTCGCCACCTTCGGCACCTGGACCGCGGCGATCAACCATCAGCACCGCACCACCGGGCATCTGTCCCCGTCGGCCCATGAGCTCGTCACCGCGACCCTGTCGGGCATACGGCGCGAGTACGCCGCAGCGGGGGACCGGCCCCGCACACCGCGAGACCCGTTGCTGGTCGACGACATCAAACTCCTCGTCAGAACCGCCCGAGAGCGGTGCCGGGGTTGGGCCGACGAGGTGCTGGAACGCCGGGATTCCGCGATCCTGCTGCTCGGGTTCGCCGGCGCGTTCCGACGCAGCGAGCTATCGGAGCTCGCGTGTGGGGACGTCAGTGTGCACCGGCATGACGGTCTCCACGTACGAATGCGGAAGTCGAAGACGGATCAAGAAGGCAGGGGAGCGGTGAAAGCGCTCCCCTACACCGGGTCCCACGAAACCTGCCCACCCTGCGCCTACGTCCGCTGGGCACAAGTCGTCGCCGCATTCGATGCTGGGGGCAGGGCTTCGGTGATCCGGCTCCTACGCAAACGCGAGTCGTTCGCAGGACATGTTTGCCGTGGGGGAGTACCTCGCACCGCAGCCCGCGCTCCGTTGTTCCGCGCAATCGCCAAGAACGGAAACCTTGGCAATACTCCGCTGTCCGGAGCGGCGATTCACCGGACCATCCGCCGACGCGCCGAGCACGCCGGCTACGACGCAACCGCACTCACCAAACTAGGCGGACACTCGCTCCGTGCCGGCTTCGTCACTCAAGGCACCCGCAACGGTGCAGACGGCTCCGCCATCGCCCGACAGACCGGCCACGCCAGCCTCGACTCGGTCGAGGTCTACCGCCGCGAACATGCACCTCTTGTCGGGAACGCCGTTGCTGACATCGGGCTCTAGAACAGATTTGGATAGTTTCTGAAGCCAGAAGGTGCATATCGCGCGAAAAACTAAAGTTAGATGCTATCCTGAACGCCTACTCAGGAGGACTCGTTGGATACAAACCGTCGGTGGGCGCTAGAGACGTTCGGAAGGCATGGCGCACTAATTCGTAGTCGAATCCCTGCGCTCGTGAATGAGGAGCATGTCGCCTCGGTTGACGCACAAGAAGCATCCGGCCATAGGTCCACCGGGGTCTATGGCGAGTTCTGGAGGGGAATCCTGGAGAAGTTCGAGGAATTCGGCAACCTGCCCGGCGCAACAATGGTTCGGCCAGACGGAGCACCGTACAAGATCCCAGTCGTAAATGGCGTCGCCCTCTTCCCGTGGCGATACTCCCGAACCCTGGAACGCAGTATTGACTCAGTCCTTTTCGGCACCTCAGACACACGGTCGTCGATAGCGAAGATTCGGCCGCCAGCTTTGCAAGGGGAGCTCGACATCGAGGTTCCCGATCCGGAGTTGACCGACGAGGAGCGGGAGTTAGTCTCCAGCTTCGACAGCTACACCAAAGATCCTGTGGTGGAGACGGGTCGGCTTGTCTTGGTTGCGATTTGCAGCTCGACTCGCGGACTGTTCGACGTGCGTTGGGGCGAAGCGGAGCTCGGCGCCAGCGGCTTCGTGAGTTGGGTTGCCGAGCCGGAGAACCTTCTCAACCAGACTCCGACTCGACCAGTATCGACCACGCCGCGGCGGACCTTCACATCCGGACCGGTACCAAAGAAGTTCCCAACGGAACGACCAGGCGAGGCGTCCGGCACCGATGAATGACGATCGGCCACAGCTTGAGCTCTTCACATCGGCTGTCGATGATGGTCTCTCGTCGGTCGCGGTGGCGTTCGAGCCTGCCCGACTCACTCAGGCACGGGTCCTGGCCGAATTGACCAAATCTGAGCTGGCCGAACAAGTCGGTGTCTCGGCGGCCGCGATCGGTCAGTTTGAAGCCGGAATCACAAAACCACGTCCCGAGCATCTACCGATTTTGAGCAAGACTCTAGGCGTGCCGGTCCGGTACTTTGCAGCTGGTCGCCCCATAGGGCGTCTTGACGCTGCCGACGCGCATTTCAGAAGTCTCAGATCGACGCGATCCAAAGATCGCTCGAAAGCGGCCGCGCATGCTGAGCAAGTATGGGAACTGACTCACGCGCTGGAGAAGCAGGTCAGGTTCCCTGACGTCAATTTGCCTGTCTTGCCCAGTGGAGCGTCACCTACCGAAGCTGCTGATGTGCTTCGTAAATGGTGGGCAGTATCCGCCGGACCTGTACCCCACTTAGCGGGCACCATGGAAGCGAACGGCATTGTCGTATGCCTCATCTCAATGACCGACGATGCGCTCGGCCGGGTAAAGGCCTACTCGACTGACGCTCTAGGACGACCGATTGTTGTCCTTACCCCCGAACACTTCCGCTCGGTGCAGGAGTACAGGTTCACATGTGCGCACGAGTTGGGGCACCTACTCATGCATCCCACCGCTCTCCCCGGCGATCGACAGCAAGAACGCGAAGCCGATCAGTTTGCAGCAGAGTTCTTGACGCCACAAGCGCAGATCGCACCGTTACTACCCAAAACCGTTCGGATCTCCACACTGGATGGACTAAGCCGGGAGTGGGGAGTCTCAATCGAATCGCTGATCTATCGAATGGGAGAGCTCCACCTAGTGACCGAGGCCGCCATACGCCGCGCGCATCAACGTTTGGCGGGCATGACCGGTTTGCGTAACGAAGAGCCTCTAGTTTCGTTCCCTGGCGAGGTGCCTACTCTCCTCCGAGATGCGTTGAAGATGGCCGAGAAAATCGGTTACAGCCGGGCGGATCTTGCCGACGAATTACGTTGGACCGAGCATCATCTCGCCAAACTGCTCGGCGAGATCGACACACGGCCCAGACTGTCTCTCGTCTCACGTTCAGAACTTTCGCCTGGTCAAGCGTCCACCTAACGATGATAGAACCTGCCTGTGCTGGCGAACCTCGCTCGGGAGGTCCAGCGTCGAGGAGTCTTTCGAAGATCGGGAACGCCCTGTCTCCGCATCACGCATTCGCGCGTAGGCCATCAGGCGGCCCGCACAACCGGGCATGAGTCGCGGGCGAAGTCGGCTAGCCTGCGGCTCGTCGACGAGCGTTGAGTGCGACAGGATCAACCGATAGTGCCGGTTCCAGTGGTTCCTCGTCCGGGTCAACATCATCTTTCGCAAAGGCACTGATCATTGGCTCAAATATCGCCGTTAGACGCGTGAACCGCATCGTCGCGTAGACAATGGCAAACTCGAAGATCCACCGTGCCACTAGCGCGTTGTGACCTACCGGACTCTGACCGGGCGGAATAGCTTTCGTCGAGTCGAGCATGAGAGCGATGATCGCGAGCAAGGCAGCGCCCATACTGCCGACATAGATGCTGCGCCAACTTCGCGCGAGGTCCTTGCCGACGTCACGCTTGAGCGCTTTCGCACGCGGCCCCTTAGCTGAACCCAGCTGACTTACCGCGACTCCGCTCAGCGCCCCGGTCAACGAGACCACTACCGCGAACGCCGAGTAAACGCCACGGCGATCAGATGCTTCACTCCAGCTCAAGAGGTCGAAGCGCCCGGTGAGCCACACAACTAGAGCATGGATTCCCACGACAAACCCGGCTATGAACAGGTCCATCCATCGGTGATCAATCCAAAACTCGCGGATGGGTCTGACGACATGTTCTCGGAGAGACTGTCCTAGTTCCAAAGCATTCCTCCTTCGGAACCACACTGCTGACCTCAAGACTCGTTGTTGTTACCGTTCGCCGGCTCCACGCCGACCGCCTGCCGTAGCTCACTATCATGCTCGGCTGCGACGCCCATTATGGCGGTAACGGCCGACACTATTCTGATGGGATTGCCCTCATCATCTGTCGCCGCAATCTTGCGCTTCGCGGTGATCCGTTGTTTGAGGAAGTCCACCTTTTCCGAGTGGGTCTTCTCGTCAGCGTCAATGTGAATCAGCTGGGCTTTCGCCTTGCTGACCTCGCTCTCGCTCGCAGCGGCCGCAAGGTGTCCGGCCTCGTCACGCATGATCTGTCGGCCCTCATGGTTTTCCTTCGCCCGTGACGTCTGGATGATGAGGGTTACTGTTACCGGCCCGAACTCATCGTTGACGCGGGTAAGTACGCTCCCTAGTCGCGAGCCTCGGTTTGTAAGCGCCTGAGCCTTGGTGGTGCTCACCTTGGTCTCGATTCGAGATACCTCGGGCGACTTCTGAAGTTGCTCCCGGGCCGCGTCGGTAAGTACGGCCTCCGCGATGAGGTGCACACCGGTGAAAATCTTCAGTTCATCGAACCATTCAGCGACCGCACTCGGCGTCGGTGAGGCCGCCGAGCCTTGCACGAGACCGATCAGGTTCCCAAAGTCGAGAAACGACACCACAGATATCTAATAGAGCTTGTTTCCCTCTTCGGTCTCGAAATCTTCGAGAGAGGTAGCGCCGCTCTTGAGGAGCCCCAGCCACGCTGCGACGTCACGGACCTTCGCGAGCTTCAAATGAGCACGTTCACCGTGGTAGTAGACCTCGCCAATCAGCATGCGGTCGCCGACTTTGGTCGTTCGACCTTCGAGGTCAAGGCCATCGAGCTGGGTGAGTATGTCGTACCAATTCGCGTGCTCCATCGGCTTGTTGCCAGATGCGTCGTACTTCACAAGGCGATAGAACGCGATCGTTTTTTCATCGGTCGCCATCGCGGTGTTCCTCCTGGACGTTGCTGCAGCTCGGCAACGTCGTCTTGTGAAGTCTGTTTACGCGTCGACCTTAACCTTCGTGACTGGTTGACTGCTGGTAGCCACGCTGTTGTCTACATCCAAACTGGCTCGCTCGTGGCCCTTGCACCGGTCGAGCGTCCGCTTCTGTATCCCGATCGTCATTTGCTACTACATCAACGCCCTAATCGAAGATCCGCAAGCGCATCGAGATGAACACATCGCACGGAGTCGGCCGGGCGTCAACATGTCTTGACGGTGCGGTAACTGTCTCGAAGCGATCTGCGTTGCGATAATCGAAAGATCCCTCTGCGCAGTATGGTCGGGCAATGTCGTTGACTCAGGAGTGGAACCTCCTCGTGACTGCGCTGCGGGACGTGGCACCGGTGACGGCGCGAACGCTCAGGCCATGTGCGTCGACGAGCGCGGTGAAACGGGCCGAGGCAGCGACGGTTCCGTGGCCGGACGGGCTTCGCGAATTCTTCGGCCTTCATGACGGTCAGAACGAGGTCGGCGGCGCGGGA
Organism: Rhodococcus sp. EPR-147; assembly: GCF_001647185.1. Lineage (NCBI taxonomy): Bacteria > Bacillati > Actinomycetota > Actinomycetes > Mycobacteriales > Nocardiaceae > Rhodococcus > Rhodococcus sp. EPR-147. The sequence continues at coordinate 2,035 of NZ_LVCU01000312.1, read as the reverse complement.
CTCGTCGTTCCGGCTGGACGTCTGCTGCAGGTCGCGGAGATACCTCAGCGGCATTCCGACATGGTCGAAGTCATGGCGGATATCGTTGCAACAGAACCAGATATCTACGACGGGACCTACGCCGAGATCGTCGACAACCTGGTCGAGGCGGGCGTCGAGGCAGAAGATCACCTGTTCCTACCGGGGTACGTCCCTATCGCGGCTTGGGATTCGAATCTGATGTATTGCGACACCCGTTCGGGAGAGATGCGGGGGAGTGTGTCGTACCGATCAGACGACGGCGGGCACCTGGGTGTGCCAACCTGGCCGTCTTTGGAAGCATTTGTTTGCGACGTCAGGTCGGCCGTGACCGATCAGATATCGATCGGCTGGTACACAGCAGCGGTCGACAACGGGGTACTGGACTGGGACATTGTCGAATGACGTTGTGGCAGGGCGAGAGCGCCGAGATGGCGGTACGGGTACCAGCGGCCGGCCTTGGAGCGGCCACCCTCCGAAACACCTGGTGTTGCAGTCCACACCCACCGGTGTCGTGCGGTCAGGCGCGTAGTCGGCAGACGGCGGCGTCCAGATGACCATCACTCCGTGTCGTGACGGCTCACCCGCTCGATGGTTGATCGATCAAAGACGCGACTGGTGGGATCTGGTCACCCGCGGCCCGTCGGGGTACGAGCGTTACGCACGGTTGAGATTCATCCCGGATCCGACTTACGACGGTCAGCGCGAAATGGACACCGACTTCGCCAACGACGGACCGCCCGAGATCGCCCAGCTCGGAATCGCTGTCTCCACCCTCGCCCGGTTCACCACAACTCCGGACGACTGCTATTTCCTGATCTGGGAGGGCTACGAAAACCTCGACCACATGCAGGCCGCGACAGTCTCGATCCCGGAGCGGCCCTGCTACCTCTTTCGAGGTACTGCGGAGGACGTGTCGACGTGGAAGGACGCCCGAGACGGCACTGGTGAGCTGCCGATACCTGCGTTTGTGTGGCCAGCCGATCATGCGTGGTGCATCGCCAACGACGTCGACCCCCACTTCGCCACCATCGGTGCCGGCGAGTCCGCTATCGCAGATCTTCTTCGGACCGCACGAATCGATACGACGCCGGACAATCCCACCACGTACCCACCGTTTTACGGATTTTGAAGGCCACGGTCCAAAGGACGCGTTCGAGGCGGTCGCCGATACGGCGCAGTGCCTGCAGCGCAACGGTTTCTAGTGGGCGTTCCGTACCCTCGGGTGGCGGTGTCGAACAGGCACCGCTACCCGAGACGCAAGGAGGCACCTCCATGGCTGGAATCGCTGACAAGCTCGACAAAGCATACGAAGACAAGCCACTCACCGAGCTCGTCGACGCACCCGTCGAAGCACTGCAGGGCGTTAGCCCTGGCGATGCCGAGCATCTCAAGGCCGCATTCAACATCACGACCATCGGCGATCTCGGACGCAACAAGTACTTCCTCTGGGCGCAGTCGATCGCCAAGCTCGCCGAGTAAGACTCGAGTACGGCACACACGATGAAGCCACAAGACTGGCTACCTCCTGTGGCTTCATCGCAAGCCGACATCGATGCCTGTGGCGTACCTGCACCATCGACCGTCGACAGCGATGCCGTCGACGCGCATGCGTGCCACGTTCGCGGCGGGCGACCCTCGGCGACGTCCCTGATCGGTCGGCCTTCAGCCCGGTACCGTCGCACTGTGACACCGAGACAGGTCAGCACGGTGAGCGGTTACCGCTATCAGTGGTCACTGTTCGTCGATTGGTGCGCTGCGGCCGACGTCGAGGCTCTACCTGCGTCGCCGATCACGCTGGCGCAGTTCCTCGATGAGAACCCTGCCGGCGACGCGGTTCAGTTGCGCCGGGTTTCTGCGATCAACCGCGCTCACCTCGATGCCGGCCAACCCGCCCCCGGCGGAGTCACCTCGATTCGGATCGCACTGGACTCGGCACGTAGTGAGCGAACGATCCGGCGTGCTGAGCAGGACCAGATGATGATCGCGGCCGGACTGCCGACCTCCGGATCGACAG
>NZ_LVCU01000311.1:0-9293 GCF_001647185.1 Rhodococcus sp. EPR-147 | reverse complement strand
ACCGAGATCACCACCGACGGCGACGCTGTGTGGATCGGCAGCCGCCACCGCATCCGTATCGCCCCCAACGACTCCACCGGTTTCGAACCGGTCACGATATGGGATCGGTGGCACCCGGTCCTGCAGTTCTCCGAGCGCTACCCGTCGACCACGCTGCTGGCAGAACATTTGCAGCGCAACACTTTTCCCGACATGACGGGGCTGCCGCTTCGCAGTGGTCCGGTCGCGGTGCCGATCGACCGGTGGGGCCACCTACCCTTGCCGGTGACGGCGATGACCGCCGCCGAGGTCGGAGCGGTGATCGCCAGGCACCGCACCGGGGCTTCTCCACTGCACACCCCGCGCCGCCTCCTCGCCAGACCCACCGACGGTGGTACCGATCGGCGTGACCCCATCGTTCCGGAGCCAGTGCCCCTGGAGCTCGACTCCGGGTACTACCGCTCGGGTGTCGAGGCACGTCGACGCGCCCACACGGCGTTGGCCGACGTACCGGACATGGTCGACGACGTCGAGGACCGCATCGAGCAACTCCTGCAACGCACCCTGCAGCTCCTCGACCCATCCACCAACGGCGACAGCACCTGATGCGGCGCACTCACGACCCGGCACACCGACACCTTGGTCGTCGTCCAACTCGTCGAGCACAGAGATCGGACACCGCCACGTTGCCGCAACCTGGGCGCAGCACCTAGGTTCAGTGAGCCGCGACAGATGACGTTTGAAGGCTCAGGCGCGGGTTCGAGACCTTCCGGGCCAATCGTCAACATACCTTGACGGTGTGTAGCCGCTCTTCATGCCATCAGCCGACATCGACACAGTAGAGACGTCGCAGCACTTGCCTTTGCGCCCGGCCCTGCTTGTCGACGTGGCGCGCCCGGATCTGCACCGAGTCACCGATCTATCGGTATGTATCTGACTGTATATGAATAGGACTGATACAACTACATACAATCCGATAGTCTATGTGCATGGAGTACGGACTGAACCCCTTCACACCCGGGTCTGGCACCCGACCCCCCGAGCTCGTCGGACGCACCACCGAGCTCGAACGGTTCGACTTGTTGGTCGCCCGCGCGAAACAGCGGCGCTACGACCGTGGGTTGATGCTGCAGGGCCTCCGGGGGGTAGGGAAGACCACGCTCCTGGCGACCATGGCGGATCAAGCTCGCCGCCACGATTGGGTGGTGGTCGAGGTCGAAGCTCAGACCAGTGTGGAAGGTGCCGAGGCCCTGCGGAGGCGTATCGCCAAAGATATTTCTCGCGCTGTACGCCGTCGTCAGTTCGCCGGCCCGGTGGCGGACAAGATCCGGCAGTTGACCGAAGAGTTCTCGATGTCCGCCACCGCGTTCGGTGTCGGAGTCGAGCTCGCTCGCTCCGCCGGTGCCGAGAAACCAAGCCTGGGGGTCGAATTCGAGGACCTCGTCGAAGATCTTACCGAGGAACTCCGCAAGGACGGCACCGCGCTGGGGCTGTTCATCGACGAGATGCAGGAACTCGAGCCGGCGCTCTTGCAGGTGATCCTGGCTACCCAGCACCGTGCGGCTCAGCGTGAGTGGCCGTTCTTCGTGTGCGGTGCCGGCCTGCCGAACCTTGCGCAAGCCTTGGCCGACGCACGGTCCTACGCCGAGCGCCAGTTCGACTACAGGACCATCGGTCCGCTCGCCGACGATCAGGCCCGCGATGCGATCGTCACACCCATCGCCCGGCTGAACCAGGACATCGACGCCGAGGCAGCAGATTACGTCGTCGCGGCGAGCGATGGATACCCGTACTTCCTTCAGGTGTTCGGTCACGAGCTCTGGCAGGCAGCCCAGCAGTCCCCGTTCACCCTCGCCGATGCCGAAGACGCCGTGGACACCGGCCACGCCTCGCTCGATTCCGGCTTCTACAGCTCACGGTGGCTACGGGCCACCGACGCCGAGAAACGCTATCTGGTGGCGATCGCACGCAGCGGAACCGATACTCCGCGGACGGCAGCCCTCGCCGAGGCCCTCGGGTCGAATCCGCAATCGATGGCACCGCACCGTGACTCCTGTATACGCAAAGGACTCATCTGGTCGCCGGCCCGCGGCCTGGTTGCGTTCACCGTCCCCGGGATGGCGGACTTCATCCGCCGCCAACCCAACGCACCGATTATCTGACCTCGACACCCAAGGACGTCGACTGGGCTGACATCGAGCACGTCGATCGCTCACGCCGCCCTGCATCCACACAGCGCCAGTGCACCAAGAGTCCAGTTCGGTCCGGCGTTGCAGCCTCCAGCCGCGCTGGAGGAGGGCCAGAGCGAGTAAAGCGAACAAGGCCGGTGCTCGGTGTCACCCTGAACTCGTGGCCGATACACGGTGCGTTAGAACGGGTCCGGTGGGCCGGTGTTCATCACGGCCAGGATGTAGTCGTGGTCGGGTGAATCGGCCGGGTGATCGTCGGCGACCGCGAACACCGACCGATCGGGCTCCGGCGGGGTGCGTGCTTCCTCCCGGGCTGCGAGCCATTCTCGCCAGACGATGCGTTCGGCGCGGTGGCGCACGATGCGGGCACGAACGGCCGAGGTGAGGCCGTGACGATGGCCGATGTCGTCGAGTTCGACGGGCCCGATACCGATGTGGGTGTTCTCGATTGTGAGGAGCCCGGCGACGCGTAGATCCAGCAGAGCCTCGTACCCGCTGGTGCGTCCCATCCCGATGGCAGTGAACAACTCATCCGCCGTCAGAGGCTCGGCTGCGGCAACTACTGCGTCGTAGAGGACGCGGTGACGCCACCCGATGACACTCCACGCCGGGTGTACCGACTCCACTTCGGCTGGCCCTGCCACGGTGTCGACTACCGCCGCACGTCCCGCATGTGTGGGCACTAGTGCGTACCGATCGGGGTTCTGGCCGACTCCGCGTTCGATCAGCAACAGCGGTGAGCCTTCCATGTCCCGCAGCCGCTCCAGAACGGACCACACCGTCGATTCGGGGAGCATGCCGGCGGCGATGGACAGTGACCGCCCACCGACACCGACAGTGGGGACGCCTTCCACTAACTGCCCTGACATTGCGGCAGCCCACGCCAGTGCCTGAACGACTGCATGGGTGGTCCAGCGATCCCGGCGATGAAGAAACTCGGAGGCGACCCAGGTTTGGGCGTGGGTAAGCCATAAACGAAGTACCGGATCGTAGGTACCCCCTGTGTGCTTTTGCTTGTGCCCGGTATCCCGGACTGGCTCGGGGAGTGTCGATGCGGCCCAGTCGAGGGCGCGGGCAGTGTCGCGGCGGATGGCGCGTTCGGGCTCGGCGTAGCGGGCGTATGCGGCACGCACACCCGCCCATGCCGGCTCAGAGACGCGGGTGAGGATTTCGGTGGCGCTGGCTCCGGCGAGGACTGCGTGGGTGATGACGGATTGGCGTGCTTCCGAGCGTGAGGGCCAGCGGCGGGTGTCGATGCGGCCGGTGCTGGCGAAGTCGAGGACGCAGCGAGGCGGCGGGGCGGAACGGCAGAAACGTGGGTGCAACCGGGCGTCATCGCTGCTGCCGAGGACGCGTTCAGTGGACGTCTCGGCGCGGATGTGGGTGTCGATCGGGCTGGTGACCGTGCGGCCCGTTCCTCCGAGCAGGGCTTCGAGGCGTTGGAGTGTGCCGGCATCGGACCCGACGGTCAGGATGTCGGCCGCTGTAGCCGGGTCGAGGTCGACGAGGGTGCGGTAGCCACCTTCTTTGCACTGCGAGCCCGGCACGGTGATGCACCCGGATTTGTGGTTGGTCATCGGTGTGATGTCCAACGTCGGAAGTCGCGCTGCAAGAAGACGTAGCAGTGGCCGTACTTCGTCGGCGGTGACTGTTTTTCCCGGTGCCAGCGGTATCAGCACGTGTCGGCCGCCGCTGGCCGATTGGTCGACGACTGCGCGGCCACCGCATTCGGTCAACCAGGCCAGCAGACGCCTCACGTCGGCGACAACGCAGGCGTGACCGTGGTGTTTGGTGTCGAAGTCGAGGGCAACGATGCCGGCGCGCGCGCGTGAGAACAGCGGCACAGCCGCTGGCAGTACCGGCCGTTTGACGGTCAACGGTCCCGCGGACACGTATTTACGGGTCGTCGGGTCGTAGAGACGCATCGATCGACGCGCAGCAATGGCCGGTGCGAAACGACGCCACAGCCGGTCCGCAGTCGCATCCGGATGGACGACACGAGCATTCAATCTTGTACCTACTTCAGGGCACGATGTACCCTGAGACATGTCCTCCAAGACAGTCCCTTCGGGGAAAGCACCACAGAACGAGTTGCGAGCTAGTCACTCGCTTCTCTGACTTCGAGAACCCTCGGCCCGCCCGCCGGGGGTTTTTCGTTATCTGTGCTGCGCTAATTCAGTTGGTCGTATGTGCCGAATGTCAGTTCGGGACAGAACGATCATGCAGTCAGCGGCAACACTCCTTGGTTTCGCGGTCGGTTGAGTTCAAGCGCGAGGTCCTCGCGGTCATTCACGATCGCGATGAGATCGGCCAGGTACTGACCCAGAGATGTCACACCTGCTGAACTCTGTTGTTCTTCGAGCGTTTTTATGAGCTCTAGCGGGATTCGGACAGTCAACGGCTTCCGGTCACCCTTACTGGGCATCGGCATAGCGTGGCCTCCTTCATCTGCATCATCGGTCCCAACCAGTGCCTATCCTGATGCAGAATCATGTTCGACGGGCTCAGACACGCCGAGAGCGTCGAAGGAAATTACATTGATGTGAGTAACCCGTTCGATTGGAACCCTTCTGAGCTTGTTTGGGCAATCGACTGCTGCTGCTCAATGCTGGCCAGTAGATGAGCGCGTATCTCGGCAGTGGCAGTGCAAACCAGCGCGAAATTCGCCTCGCGTGCGGTGCGTTCAGCCAGCCCCCCGCGCCTCACAGCCTTGCTGCCCGCTACAGCTGTGAAGTATGCCGATACGTCGACGGCGAAGCGGCAGACCTGCGCTCGTACCTCGTGAATATCGATCCTCGTGTCGGTTACGGCCTCATTCAACGACTTTCGGAGGTTGATAAACCCGTCTGTGAGTGCTTGGTTGTTCTGACCAAGCTCATCCAAGGCAGTCAGGCATCGACTCGACAACCCGAGTGCCAGCGAGCCGTTGATACGAACGATTGCACGATCAATCGTCGACATTGGCCCTTGCTTGCTCAGGCTCTTTCGTTGCACGTGCATGACATTGCTGTCGGCTACGGCAAGGCCGTCGAATTTAAGCGAGACAGTGCGAGATGCGTTGGCTGCAGCCAAGTGAAGCGGCTCATGGGACAGGCCCCTACCGCCTGCTGCCGAAACGAGGAACGTGACCGTCGAGTCGTTTAACTGGTCGTACGCCGTTACTCCAACGACGTCGATCATGCCCCACCCAGTCACGAATGGCGCACAGCCTTCGATCCGATAGCCATCCGCAGTCCGGTGGGCCCGGACGAGGGGTCGCTGCGGTGAGGCGTAGCCACTGCCTGACACGCCAGCGCGAATCGTGCCCATCCGTAAGCCTGAGAGATGTTCTGCTTTGAGTGACTCGTTCCCCGACGTAGCGAGTCTGAGGAGAGTGCCGTGATGCTGGGCCCATACGAACGCTGTTGCTAAACAACCGCTTACCAGGATCTCCCCTACGGCGGACATGGTCTGGAGCGGATTGTCGCTTCCTAAAGCTACGCCGTAGAGCCCTTGGCTGACCAGTAAGTCGAAGTGCGACTCAGGAATCTCAGCGGTCTCGTCGACCACTGCCGCAGCAGGTTCCAAGACCTCTTTGCGAAGCTCCTGTGCCTTGGCTATCCAATCGATCACGACAGTGTCCTCTCGGTCGCTTGCTGCTGCATGTCATCCCCTCTGTCGCCAGGAGCCGGTCCGTCAGAATTCAGCGAACTCGGCCCTGGGGGCCTCGGACGGCAACACACCCCAACGCCGAGTGCGAATGCAGAGAGACCGGCGAGCCCGAGAAGAACGGGACCGTATGTCTCAGCCCAGTCGATGAGACGCTTGGACTCGACTGCCCGCTGCACCTGCTCGTCGACCGTGGCAGCGTCGAGCTCTGGCGACATTTCCACGATGGTGACCGCCGACGGGTCGTTAGCGGTACGTCCGTAGTACTGGTGAACCGCTTGTTTCCCGAAGACGATTGCACCCGTCGTGGGCTCAACGAGCAGCTCACGGCGTGCCTTGTAGAACCGGTGCATCAGAATCTCTTCGTCCCCGTCGATACCCCAGTACGACGCAGGGAGGCTGAGCTTGCCGCCGGTGTCGAAGGGCGCGATGTCCTGAACGAAACGGTAGACGTCCAGGCCGTTGATGTTGGTCTCGCCGTCGAACTGGACGTCCTGGCTGCGGCGCGTGGTCGTATCGAAGTACGGATAGGACCTCTTTTCGACGTCGAACGGAAACTTGAGCGAGAGCCCGTCGTGCGTGACTTCGTCGGCGGGTTGATCGTCGTACTTCTGGATCGACCCGATCGGATCGTCCATCGGCATCGCAGTTCTGCGGTCGGCGGTGAATCTGTCGACGGTTGCGTTGACCGTTCCTCGTTCACCAGGTCTGTCGTCTCGTTGCAACAAAACAGCGGATTGCATGGTGATCTTGTTGCTGTCGGACGGTTCTTCGACAGTAACCTGCTGTAAGACACGAATGGGAACGTCGCGATCGACTTTCGAGACGCCCTGAACGAGCGCTTCGGTGTCGAGCAAGGTCGCGGTGCCCGTTGCGACCGTTGCGGAGTCGACGTCGAGAGGCGTTTTCACCAGCTGTGGAGCCATGTACAGGGACATTGTTGCGGAGGATGCGGCGAGGAACGCACCGACCCCGACCAGTGCCAGGCCTTTGATCGGTAGTGTCGCCGTCGTCATGCGTTGGTCCTTGAAGTTGGTCGGTACCCTGCTCGTCTCGGAGCGGCTACTGAGTCTGAGAAGCTGTGTCGCATGATCGTCAAGAGGCTGCCCTTGTTCGTGACCAGTCGACCGGCCGCTGTGGTTTTGGCTACCGCTTTCGCGGGATTTGCGTTGTCGGAGTACAGGATGGGCAAGCGGAGGCCGCGAGCGGGCTCTGTGAATCGGGACAACGGGTCCGGTAGAGCAGTTGGCCGTGGCCTTGCACTGGCGTACGGCGGAGGCCTCGTGCTGAGCGTGGCCTCGCCGGCAACCGTCATTAATCGGCACCGGAGAACGATTTTCGTCGTGGGCTTGACCACCGCTGCACTCGGGCAGGCCCTCCGGCTGGCTTCGGCGCGGAAGCTCGGGGAGTCCTTCACGTTCAAGGTCCACACGCATCCAGAGCAACTGGTGGTGCAGACGGGCCCGTACCGGTTGATTCGGCACCCCTCGTACACGGGGGCATTGATCTGCGCGCTGGGATTCTCCATCGCGTACGGGAACTGGCTTGCCCCCGTCATGGTGTCGTTTCTGGCGGGGGGATATGTCCACCGGATCCCGTCGGAAGAGTCCGCGATGCTCGAGGGCATAGGAGAGGGGTACGCCGAATACATGACGCGCTCTAAGCGCTTGATCCCGTTCATCTTCTAGTCGCCCCCGCGGAAGTTGCCTTACCGTCTTCACCGTCGACCATCTCGACCATGAGTCGGGTAGACGCGACGGAGTTTCTGCTGGCACGCCAGGCAGCCCGCTTGGAGCTCGGGATCAGAGTGTCCGCAAGGATGGCGTTGCTTCGAGTCGCCAAGGCCTGCCACTCATCCATGTACGCAACGATGCGTCGGTACCGCTGGACGCGAGGAAGCAGTGTCGTCCAGATGTACACCCACGCAACGTATCCGGCGACGAGCAGGGGCGACATGATGAGGAAGAGCGATATCTGAACGGTGTGGTCGGTGTACCAGTTCTCTGTGCCGCGGGTGAACGCAACTAGGTAGACGATTTTGTGAACTGCGTAGAGCAGGATCATCCCGCACGCCACCGCAGCAGCGGTGAGAACGCGCGCTAGTTCTCCGGTCTTCACGATCAGAGCCATGCGAACCAACAGGTAGAACGGCACTACCACGCACAGCGACAGGCTTCCGAGGAAGATGACCCAGTAGACCAGCATCCAGCCTTCGGCTGGAAAGGTCTGACTTAGGTAATATGTAGGTCTCGACGGCGCGGGGGAAAGGAGAAAAGAGACGACCAGACCGACAACCAACGCCGCGGTGACCGCGTAGCGAGAGCGACGCGAGAAACTACGTTGGGTCGAGTGAGCCACCATCCCGACCCATTGGGTTGCGGCGCAAATCGCCATGGCCTGAGCTATCAGAACAGATATGTTCCACAGGCCCGTTACGTCGTGTATGACAGGGTCAAGCTTGTCGTCTGCCAGCGCATGAATTCTGAACATCTGCGCAACGCTGAGAGTGAGCAGTAGCACCGTCATGGGGCGAGTTTGCGGCCTCCGCCTGTACAACGGTAGGCGTTGAAGACCGAACACCAGCAACACTATTGGCAGTATCGCCTCGAAGAACGTGCTCACATCTGCCACCCAAAAATTGTGGCCACCCGGCGCAGGGTCTCCTTGTCTTTCGAGTCGATGTTCTCCGGGTAGAACGGCTTGCGTAGGGAATCGGCGCGGGCAAGCATGAGTGTGCCGAGCCATTCGGCCTCTGCTTCGATGGGCTGAAGGAAATCCGGGACTCGCGTGAAGCACACCTTCGCCCGTTGTTCCTCGGCAAGCGCGCTGATCATTGTCCTCGGAATGGCAGGAGCCATCCTCATGAACGATTCGACCAGAATGTCCTCGGTAACAACGACATCGGCATCGTGACCGAGAAGTATATGTGCGACTTCGTGGAGGATGCATTGTTCACGAAAGAGCGGATCTACGTCCGCACGGACGTAGATGACATCGACCGGGGCAGTTCGTACCCAAAAGCCCGAGACCTCGCCGCTTTCGCTCAGATCGTCAGGTAGATCGAGGATCACGATGACACGGCCGATCTTGAACCCGACCTCGGCAACGAAACGGTCGATCGACCAGGGTCTCGCAAACTGCAGTTGCAGCGTGTCGAGGAAGGATCTGGCACGTAGCTCGGGGTCGTCGATAGTTCTCGCTGCAGCGGCAGCGTCTCGGACCGAGGTCATTATGTCGATTCGCCAGCCTCGGCCGGTTCGTGCCGATTCTGCTTCTCGAAACGTCCGTGCGTGTCCCGGACCAGCTCGCTCAAACGCTCAGCGATCGCCGGAGTCAGTTGCGGTACCCGAGTTCGTAGAGCAAATACCGTGGCCTGCGAGTTCCGGACATTGTCGAAGTAGTCGAGCTGCGCGTTGTAGTCCATCTGCTCGGCCGTCGTGCCGACCAGGTAGGTAACCGGCGACTCGAAGAAGGTCG
>NZ_LVCU01000310.1:0-5102 GCF_001647185.1 Rhodococcus sp. EPR-147 | reverse complement strand
GACGCTCTTGCTCACATGCGCCGCGACCTGCGGGTCCAGATCATCGAGTGTCCCCAGATGTCGGAAGCCCCCGAATAGCCTGCTGATTCGATCGTGTAGCGGTAGCTGGCTGTCCATTGTGGTCTGTTCCTTCCGAACGTTCTCTCCCCGCGGAGCACTACGAGAGGCTTGGTCCCGAGCAAGCACCCTTGCCCATTTTTTGCGCAACTTCAACTGCTTCACTCGCGCTCCGCCCATCGCTCCTGGAACCTCGCGTCCAGCTCGTCGTCGATGTCGTCGTGCCGCCCAGCCAGCCAGCGGCGGTAGAGCTGCTCTTCGCGCTCGACCGGGTCGTAGTCGGCGGCGGGTTTATCGAGGAGGGGGCCGAAGGCCATCTCCGCCATCGGAGGGAGGGTTCTCCCAGGGCCCCCACTTCTTTCCAAGACCGCGGTGGCATACCGCCCGGCTACGCGGGAAACAAAGGCGTTGAATCCCCCGACGACCTGGTCGAATTCTTCTAGAGGAGGATCCGCGCCACGACAGCTCTCGTGCGCGGCATTGAGCTGCCGGTGCAGCCCGAACAGATTGTTGATTTCGTCCAGAGGAAGCACAATCGCATCCGGCTCGGCGGCGGCACCGCTCGATCTGGAGTTTCTGTTCGACAGGCTCTCCAGAGGGACAGGATCGCCACCGGCGAGAACGGCAGCTGCACTCCCTTTGCTCCACCGCAGCCCTTGGTCGAGTTTCCTGAGCACAGCCGGACTGGGTGCCCGACCGAGAGTGTCGTTTTCGATGTTGCCAAGTGTGGTGTCCGACGGTCCACCAGCATCACGGACCTCGAACCTAGTCAACGCAAGCCTTGCCCGCCGCGCCGCCACCACCTTGCCAAAACGGGCCAGGTCGTCTGTTTCCTGCATTACTGCATCCTATGTCCGATAAGCAAAAAAATCGCAATTCCCAAGTAAATGTACCGGATGGACATAGAAGCAGCTCAGGACTACGAGGTTGTCGCTACGAACCCGTCTAATTTGCAAAAATTTTGCTTCTAAGTTGCTCTGTTTTCGATCGCCGGTACATACTGCACTCATGCCGATGCCCGCCGCGCCACCCTCACCGTCGCTGCGGTCCACGACGTCGACTCAACGACGTTGCCGATTCAGGAACTGGCGAGCCTCGTCACGCCTGAACGCCAGCCGGCCGGTCTCGCGCACGCTCGTAACTGCGAACGAGCTCATCGATCCCGATCTCGAGCGCCGCAGCAAGGCGGCGAGCATTCTCATCGGTCAACTTCACCTCGCCGCGCTCGATACGGGCAATCATCGACGTACTGATACCCACCTGCTGGCCCAGCTGCGGCTGCGTAAGCCCGAGAAGGACGCGCCAATCTCCAGGGAAGCGCTGATCCCGGGGGACGTCGACAAGCTCACCGATGGGCAGGCCCAGGGTCTTCGCAACAAGGGCCAAGGTATCGACCTGAGGACTCCGCGTGCCGGATTCCCATTGCTGGACGGTGGCACCTCCGAGCCCGGACTTTCGCGCGAGATCCGCCCGGCTCATGCCTCTACTTTCACGCAGCGACGTCAGCCGTGCCGGGTCGAACCCCCGCAAGACGCGTCGACTCACTGTCGCATTCCGTTCATTGCTAGACACCATGCCGCACCTCCACTAAGGTCTAATCTGTGCATGACCTTAAACGATGCAAATGTCGTGATAGGTCGAACCGCTTTCTTGACCTGGAGGACAGGCAGTTGCCCTCCACAGTCCCGAACGTGGAGGTGGCGACGCCCCTGATCGAAGGAGGGGCAGAAGCAAAGTAAGAGAAACCCCGGGTGCGCAAGTGATTGGCGTCCGAACGCCCCGGGGTCCCGTATCTGCGAATGACAACTGCGCCTGAACGCACCGCACTCACAGGCCTACCAGCCTAGGTGCACAGCGCAGTCCACACGACTGGAGCACCTATGACATCGCTGCTGAAACCTCAACCGTTACGATTTCGACCCGCCCCCATGCCCCCTCACGGCTACACAGAGTCGACTCCGTGCGCCTCCCTCACCACGGTCGCCGGCATCGGCCTCGTCGCGTGCTCACTCGACGGTGGGCACGACCGCGATCGGCCTCACCAAGAGATCGACGAATCCACGGGCCAGATCCTGACACAGTGGCCATCTCGATCGAGCCAATTCAAACAGCCGAACTTTTCTGACCTCCAGCACGTCGCCTGACGAGCCTAATGCTTGAAATCGGCACCTGCCCAACAAGTGCCGGTTTCAGGACGTGGTGGCCTGGCCCCACCGCCCGGGGCCAGGCCGCCACGTTTCACCACGAGTGACTGGGAGCTCGATCTGCACATCTACGCCAGCTCAAGCTCCTTGCCACGAAGAAAAATCCTGAGATGGAGCCCGGCATGTTTCCTGTTGAGGCTGCCCCTCACTCTCATCTGGTGACCCGGCACGAGGGTCGTACGGTAACGCTTCACTCATCATGTGCCGAACCGCACGAACCTGCCGGTTGTTGACCCAATCACTCGCTACCAGAAAGGAATACGCAGCTTCCTCGGCTTGTCTCGCAAACTTCGCTTCTAGCTCGGCCTGCTGGGCTGACAGCTCGTGGATGCCAGCGTGCAACGGACGCCCGCTGGCATCCACTCCCAAGGCATCACCCGCCGTCCGCGCTGAGGGATCACCCGAAGGCTGACCCTCGTTTTCGGTCGTTCCCCAGCGCGGACAGTGGTGGTTCCACCATCAACCACTCCTGTCACACATCACCCAATACCGCTGCATCACAGCGGCTTACGAAAGGCACACCACTCATGTCTCCTCAGCAAGGAATCGGTGGGCGTCACCGCCGCCGCAGGGACCGGGCTCTCGTTCTCACTGCCGTTCCCGTGGCCGTCGCCCTCGCGTGGGGCACCGCGACCGCACACGCAGCACCACAGGACTTCGTGACCGCACCCGACACCGCACAGTCCGGAACCACCGACACCACCCCCGTCGCGCCGCCGCCCGCGCCGACCCAGGAACGCCAGTTCCTGCCCGGCTACCAGGCCTCACCCCAGGTGCAGCAGACCGAATGGCGTAGCTACAACGACTACCGGTCCGGCAACCAGCAGTCGTCGTACCAGAACACCTACTATGAGCCTGCGCCCGCCCCCGCGCCGCAGGCCGCACCGACCGACGCACCGCCCGCCCTGCAAGCGGCCCCGCCGACCCCGCCGCCGGTTCCGACCGTGCAGCGCAAGGTCATTGCGCCGATCGACGCACCCGAGGGCTATGTCCTCGTCGGCGGCGAACTCGTGCCGTACGACCCGAACCTGCTCGATCCGAACTTGGTAGAGCAGTTCAACAACACCGGAGCCGCTATTCAGGCCGACGGTGGAAACTGGCTCGTGGACAACGGATTCGCCGACGCGTCCCGCGCGGACCGTATCGCTGCGGGCACCATCACCGGCGTCGTCGCCGGTGGCGCGGCCGGCCTCGCCGCATCCGCCGTCCCGGCCGCAGTCATCACCGGTACCGCCGCTGCGATCGGCGGCGGACTCGGCGTCGCTGCCACCACCGGCACCGGAGCCATCGTCTGGGGCGGACCGGTCGGCTGGGTCTTCATCCCCGGCGCAGCAGCACTCGCCGGAGCAGGCGTCGGCGCAGCCCTGTCGGCACCGATCGTTGTCGGTCTGACCGGTGCAGGCGCTGCGATCGGTGGCGTCCTCGGTGCCACCGTCCTCGGCGGTGAGCAGCAGATCATCGAAGAGCCCGCCCCGCTCCCGGCACGCGAGGCCGTCCCGGCACCCCCGGCCCCGCCGGTCACCGCCGCGCCGCTGGCACTGGATGCCCCCAGCGTTCAGAGCGCCGTCGACGCCCCGGTGTGGACCGAACCGGCCTTCGAGCAGGCCACGCAGTTCACCTCGACAGTGCTCGAGCAGCCCGCTGTGGCTGACACCGTCGCCGCGGTGAGCACTGCCGTCGCACCGGTTCTCGACCAGGCGAACGCTGCCCTGGCAGGCCTGAACCTCGCGATCTGATCTCCGGGTGCAGCCCGACCACCGGTGGGCGGGCTGTATCCGAAGGTTCGATCCCGTTCCTGCACTTCGACACTCGGAAAGGCCCTGTTGTGGCACCTCGAGAGACCCCCGACGACAGCTCCGATGATTGGTTCGCCGACCCTGTCGTCGCCGACACAGAGACTGCCGCTGCAGCGTCCGAGCGCAGACTGACCGTCCTGACCGACCAGCACCACACCGACGTCGATCCCGACGACGACTGGTTCGCTGGCGACTCTGCGGAGGACATGGGCTCCGCCCGGCCAGCGGATGGATACAGCTCCTTCGACGAACGGACCTCTCTACTTCGCGCTGGAGGCCCCTACACCGCGCAAACGCCGCCCCCACGGTCGTGGTGGCGACGCCACCGCGCCGCTGTCGCCGTCACGATTGCCCTCACGGTCCTGGTCGGAGGAGGCTTGGGAGCAGCTCTGGTCCTCACCGGTGTCGGTGACGAACCGCAGGCCCCTGCCGCTCTGCTTCCCGCCGACATCGTCACCACCACAACCCTTCCCACATCGGCGGCCCCCGCTGCCGCCGGTGCCGCCGCCGCCGATGTCACCTGGTGCAAGGGCCAAGCCGACGGTGACCCGGTCACCGAAGACAGTGACGACCCTGGCGCGGTGGCGATCTGGCGGTTCGAGAAGGCCTTTTACTTCGACCGCGACGGTGCCGCAGCCCGCGCAGCAGGTGCACCGGACGCGGTGATGGCGTCCGCGCAGAGACTCCAGCAGGGGATCGACCAGCTCGAACCCGACATCGAGTTCTGTGTCCTGGCCGACCCGATCGACGCCGGGATCTACGACGTCACCGTCGTCGAACGCGGACCCGGCATCGACGGCCGCATGAGCCGCCAACGGATCACCACCACCGAGCAGCAGGACGGCACAACGCTCATCTCCGCCATCGTCCCGCGCTGACCCCTTATGACCAGGCACATCCGCTGGACCCCACCGAAGAAGAGAGAAACCGTGCACACATCCATCGACCAGGTTCGCCGCCTCACTCCGCGCCTGCTCGCCGCCACCGCAGCGATGACGGTCGCGGTCTCCGCCAGCGGCGTCGCGGCCGCGCAGCCCTCCGCCAC
>NZ_LVCU01000309.1:0-4503 GCF_001647185.1 Rhodococcus sp. EPR-147 | reverse complement strand
ACCGAGATCGACGAGAACTCCTCACCCGACACCGATTCGGGCTTCTTCTCCCGCCTGACCGTCCCGGCGATGCGTGATGCGAACTCCGGCGACGGACCCGCTCTCGAACGCAGCTACGTCCCGTACCCGGCGAGTTTCGGCGGCAAGCCCGGCGATCGCTCCGCCGTTCCCTACGCCCAGTCCGTCGACATCGGCGTCGAGAACACCACCAAGATTATCTCCGACATCGCCGCACGCTGCCCCGGCACCAAAGTCTTCCTCTCCGGCTACTCCCAGGGCGGCGAGGTCGCCTCCCAAGTCACCCGTGACATCGGAGCAGGAACCGGACCCGTCGACGCCGACCACTTCGCCGGCGCAGCACTGTTCTCCGACCCCACCCGCGCCGAAGGTGAAGACGTCATCGCCGGCGGCGGCTCAACCCCCGCCCCGGCACCGGGAACGAGCGGTGCAGCAGTGGACACCGTCCAACTCGCCCCGGCCGTCGCCGCAGCCGCCCCCGCAGGCGGCGGTATCGCACCGACACCGAAAATCGCCGGATTCGGAGCAGTCTCCGACCGGGTCGCCTCGTACTGCACCGCAGGCGATCTCGCGTGCGACACCCCCATCGACGCCCCCGCCGCCAAGCTGGTGGCATCCATTGCCGGACAGTCCTCGATGGACACCCGCGACCCCGTCCGGATCCTCACCGACGTCTCCACCGCCGTCGGACGCACCGCCCTGATGACCGGTGCGTCGGTGATCAACGACAACATCGACTTCGACTCCAAGGCAGGCCGGTTCGAGGTCAACTCGTCGTCGGAAACGGTGCTGTCGAAGATGGCGAAGTACTCCGACCCCTCCGCCACCACGACAGACGAGATGATCGACGAAGCAGTCGGTGCGGTCACCAAGATCGCCGGCATGGCCATCGGCGCGGCGATCACCGTCGCCAAGGACGTCATCACCCCCGAGACCATCGGTCAGCTCGCCACCGTCGGCCTGACCAATCCACCCGCAGCTCTGGGCATACTCGCAACCAAGGTGCTGTCCTCGGCGGTCAAGCTCGTACCCCCGGCGACCATCGATTCGGCCGTCGACGTCGCGTTCGAGGAAGTATCGAACACCATCGACGAGAACGCCGGTCTCGCGCAGCTCGTCACCGACACCTCCTACTGGAACACCGCCACCAAACACGGCTCCTACGACAGTGTTCCGGTCGGATCCAAAGGCGAGACTCCCGTCGAGCTGACCGTGCGGTGGATCGTCGCACTCGCCGCTGACCTGACCGGCGATCAGTCTCTCGCCGACAAGGTCGGAGCAGTGATCAAACAGGGTGCAGCCTTGTTCGCCACCACCGACACCGTCCGCAGTGCCGGGAGCATCCTCGCCGCCCACGCCACCGTCGGAACCACCGGAACCGCAACGACGACCTCAGCGGCCACCACGACGACCCCCTCTGTTTCTGCCGCTGTGCCGACCACCGTCTCACCAACCACCACTCGGTGACCGAGAACGCCGGAGAAGGAGGTGCGCCCGAGATGGCCGCACAACCAGCTGAGCACCATGACTATTACCGAGACGACGACGTGTCGGTCACCCCGGCCGGGCTGCGGATACCGCCGCCCGAACGCCGAGCACCGATTCACGACGACCCGGTCGCAGTCCACGGTCGCCCGCCCGTGATGTGGCTCCTCGCCGCTCACGGGCGCTCCGGCGCAGGCACACTCGCGCAGATCTGGGCCCCGGCGGGCGATGCCCGCCGGGGCTGGCCCGCAGCCGACCGGCACCGCAACGTCGTGGTCGTGTGCCGTACGGACCGGGCCGGCCTCGACGCTGCCCACGATCTTCTCCTGCAAGCTCAGGCCGGCCTCGTCGGCGACTGCACTCTCCTCGGACTGGTCCTGGTTCCCGACGCCCCCGGCCCACTCCCCAAGACCCTGCGCCGATGGGCGGACGTTGTGGCCTCCGCAGCACCAGCGGTGTGGCGGATCCCGTACGTCGAGGATCTGCGCACCCACAGACAGAACGAACTCGCGATCTGGACCCCCACCGAACCCGACCCACCCCCACCAGGGCGGATGCGTGCCCCCGCCGCCTCTACGACCAGCCCACACCACGAACTCGCCGCGATCGGGCGGGAGATCTTCACCGCCGCCCGCAATGCGTCAGGCCACTGAACCGCACCCTCTCAACCAACACCCAAGGAGAACATCATGATTGCCAGCCTCACCGCATCGACGACCACGTTCCTCGCGCAGAACATCGGCGACGTCAGCCCCCAAGCACCGGACGGCCCCACCGGGGACAAGATCTTGACCCTGCTGTCCTGGCTGATGTGGGGATGCATCATCGCTGCCGTCGCCGGAATCATGATCTGCGGCGCGATGCTCGCGTACGAGAAAATCTCCGGCGGCGGCCAAGGCGGCAACGCGACCGGCAAACTCGTCGGCGGACTGTTCGGGTCCATCGTCATCGGTGGTGCCGCAGGCCTGGTCAACATGCTCGTCCTATGACCATCGTGAACTGGACTCTGTGGGGTCTGATCATTGCCTCGATTGTCGGAGTCATGGTCGGCAGCGGTGAGCTTGCGTACGACCAATTCAGGGGCCGCTGGTGTCAGGCCAACCAGCGGGCCACCGGACTGCTGTATGCGTCAATACTGCTCGGATTCGTTGCCGGAGTGGCGAATACAGTGGCCACGGCGGCGATGACATGAACACCGACGTGCTCGCGCAACCACCGACCTCACCGGTCGAGTGGCCCGACGAGGTGTGGCAGCCGATCATGACGGGCCTGTCGTGGCTGCTCTGGTTCGCCATCGTCACCTGCATCGCAGCACTGTTCGTGTGCGGGGCGGTATTCGTCAACCAACGCAAATCCACCGGAACACAGATGGTCGAGGACGCCACCCTGGCCCGGATCCTTATCTGTGCCGCCATCATCGGATCCGCATCCGGAATCGCCCAAGCCGTACTCGCCTGACAAACCCACTTTCCCTGCGCCCGAACTGCATCGACCCGAAAGGCATTCTCCTGATGACCGTCTCCGGCACACTCCGGATCGCCGCGACAGCGGCGACCGTCCTCGCACTCGCTGCGTGCGGATCCGGCAACGACGACACGGCGACCGCCACCCCGGATCCGGCACCGGATCTGCGCTCCGCCCCGGCCGAGCTGACCTGGCGCGAGATCGCAGGGGTATCGGTGCCGACCTCGCGGGTCGACGGGCCCTTCGCTGGGACATCGGTGAATCGCAGCGGATATGCACAGACCCCACAAGGTGCTGTCCTGGCCGCGATCAACGGGCAGACCGCACTCGCCGTCGCCGACGACCGCGCGTGGCCGGAAGTAGTCAACACCGTCACCGCACCCGGGCCCGGACGTGGCGAGTTCGCGGCCGCACGCGCCGCCGTCACCGTCTCCGGATCCGTCCCGGCCGACGCTGCACCGAAGTTCGTCGGGTTCGAGGTCACCGACTACTCCAATGATCCGCTCTCGGCGGGGGTGTCGGTGGCACAAACCATCGGAACTGCCGACAAGATCTATTCCTATCCCGTTGCACTGCAATGGATCGCCGACGATTGGCGCATCGTCCTACCGACCGCGCAAGAGAACATCGACGCCGTCGAACTGAACTCCCTCGACGGCTACACCACTTTGGAGCGCACCTCATGAGCCGCCGCATCCGCAGCATTCTGATCGCAGTCTTGGCCCTGGTCGTCGTCGCAGTCGTCGGAGCGATCTTCTTCATCGTCCCAAACATGAACGACGACGACACCCCGCCGACCACCGCTGGTCCACCGCCCACGACAGCAGCACCTACCCCCGGTGACTCCGAGCTCGACACCGGCGCGGAAGGCTTCGGTGTTCCCGACGCCGATCTGTCCGGGCGCACGGTGATGGTCCCGAACAACCCGGCTGGGCAACCACTGCCGCAACGTGCGCCGACCGGCCCGCGTGTCGAATGCACGAACGACGGCCGACCGGTCACGTCCCCGGAGTCGATGATGATCCAACGCAACTTCGGTGTCTCGACCCTCTACTCCGAGACGGATGGGCCGTCGTACATCGACGGCCTGGTCCTCGCCGGCTACACCCGCACCCCGCAGGGAGCGGCTTTGGCCGCCGCCAACATCCTGCCTCGCACCCTCGCGGGAGGGCAGGTTGCTATCGAGGCAGGCGACAAGCTGATCCTGAACGGCAGCGACGTCGTCGGCCAGGACGCACGAGCAGTCGAAGAGAACCGGCCGATCAACACCGGCACTGTCGCACTGCGAGCACCGGTTGCATTCAAAATCCTCTCCTGCACAGACACCTTCACCGTCGTCGAACTCGCCATGATTCGTGACGTCGACGACAGCGGCCAGCGCATGCAATCACCGGTCTACGGAGGCCTGCGATTGAACATGGTGTGGAACCAGGGCACATGGAAAGCCCGGGAAGCCACCGGACCCGCCTCATTCGGCCCGTACAACTCGCTCGACGGTTTCACCCGGTGGGCACTGTGACGCGCGCAGCGGCCATC
>NZ_LVCU01000308.1:0-6091 GCF_001647185.1 Rhodococcus sp. EPR-147 | reverse complement strand
TTCTGCTTGGACTCAGCGTTCAGTGATCATCCCGGTGACGCGTTCTCTACCGCTGTGGACTCCGCAGTCTCGACATTCTGGGGTGACCCGGTCGGGGACTTCGCCAAATCGGTGATGGAAGGCAACACCCAAGCATTCCGATCGGTGATGACCTTCTGGATGTCCTCCGGCATCCCGGGCCTCGCGGCGGAGAACGCGATGTCGGGTCTGCGGAACCTCATCTCCGGGTTCACCGTCGTCGCCCTGTTCGCCTCCATCATCATCGCGATGATCAAGCTCGCGATCGCCCGCAAACAAGCCGTGATGGAGGGGGCAACCGAGACCGCGACCATGTTGGTCCGCACCGTCGTCACCGTGTCACTGCTGCCGATTCTGGTGTTGATGTTCCACCAAGGCGGAGACATCGCCTCGGCATATGCGCTGGAGAAGTTCGTCGGCGGAGATCTGAACGAGAAGATCACTGCCATCACCGCGTTCGACGACAAGACCGGTCTCGGCCCGATCCTGGCGCTCGCGTGCGCTGGGTTCGCGTTCCTCGGGTCGGTCGCCCAATTGATCGCACTGTTGATCCGTGAGGCGGTGCTGTGTGTCGTCGTCGCCGTGATCCCGATCGCCGCCGCATCCTCGGCCACCGGCACCGGGCGCAGCTCCTACAAGTCGATGATCGCCTTCACTCTCGGAGCGTTGCTGTTCAAGCCGGTCGCGACGTTGCTGTACCTGTTCGCGTTCTGGGCGTCCTCGGCGTCGAGCTCCGATCAGATCGCGACGGTCATCATCGGCTCCGTCCTCCTTGCGGTCATCGGGTTCGCCCTGCCCACCCTGATCAAGATCGTCGCTCCCGCAGCGGACACCATCTCTGCCGGTGGCCGGGAAGTGGGGATGCTCGGGGCTGCGGGAGGGGCGGTGATGGGGGCCGGCGGGATGGCCGCTTCCCGCGCTCTCGGTGCCATGGCGAATTCCGTCGCCGGATCCTCGGGTGGCGGCAAGGGCGGGTCTTCGGGTGCGGCCGGTACCGGAGCACGCTCGTCCCCCGGTTTCCAGGGTCGCTACAACGGTGGATCGAGTCCCTCGCACGCGGGCGCATCGTCCGGGCCGATGGGCGCAGCCCGCAGAGTGGGAACGGCCGCTGCGTCGGCCGGCCGCACCGGTACTTCGGCAACTCTGCGCGGCGCAGCAGGGGCACTCAAAGCCGCGGGCACAGTCGGCCGCACCGCGGGATCGGTCTCGTCCACTCTCGGCTCGGCCGCTGAAGGCGCAGTCGGCAACTACCACGGACGGATTCAACGATGAGCGTCCAGCTCGAGGCCCCGTACGAGCCGCCGATCTATTCGGCCGGCAACCGGCCGCAGAGCACGTTCGCGTTCGGCCTGCCGACGAAGGTCATTGCCTACGGTGCAGGGTTTTTCGCGGTCTCGTTCGCAGTCCTGATCTTCGTCCACGTCGTCGTCGGGCTCGCCCTGATGGGAGTCGGCGCGCTCATCCTCACCCCACTGGTCATCGCCCCGAACGGTCGAACTCTCTACGAGACAGGACAACTGAGAATGCAATGGATGCGGCGTAAGCACATCGACAAGTCCACGGAGTACCACGCCGGACCGCACTCGAGGATCCCCGGTGGCCGCTACAAGCTCCCCGGCTTGCTCGCCCGCACCAAGGTCTACATGGGAATCGACCGTCACGGCAACGAGTTCGGGATGATCCACAACCCCGACGATCACCGCTACACCGTCATCTTCGACGCCCTGCCCGGCGGCGACGAAGCGATCGTCCAGCGCGACAAGGACCTCTACACCGCCGACTGGGGTGTCTACCTCGCCGACCTCGGACTGCCCGGCGACATCGTCGGTGCCGTGGTGGTGGTGGAGAACATTCCCGCCACGGGCCTGCGCTTGGCACGTCGCGCCGAACACGAACTCGTCCCCACCGCACCGCCGCTGGCTGCGTCGTTCGTCGAGCAGTCCGCCGTCCGGATGCCCTCGGGTCGCCACCGCACCCTGGCACGGCTGTCGATCACCTTTCGCGCCACCACCCGCGAGCGACAGAAGGACCCCGAAGAGATGGCCACCGAACTGGCCCGCCGTCTACCGGATCTGTACGAGTCGCTCTCCGGGGCCGGGATCGACGCCCAGCCGATGACTGCCGCCGAGATCACTGCGGCCGTGCACCGCTCCTACAACCCCTCGACCGAGAACGACTTCGAGGAACTCGAGATCTCCGGCGAAGAGCACGGCGTGGACTGGGACGACGCCGGACCGGGACGGGCGAAGACCGAGTGGGGTTACTACCGCCACGACGGGGGCGTCTCGGTCGTCTGGGAGATGGCCGCACCTCCCGAGTCGGTGTTCACCGACACCGTCCTCAAACCGCTGCTGCAGCCGCACGACGACATCCCCCGTAAGCGATTGACGCTCGTCTACCGCCCCTACACCGCCGGGGACGCAGCGAAGAAAGTCGACAAGCAACACCGAGACGCCCTGCACGCGATCAACTCTCGCGGCAATAAGATCACCTCCGCCGGGTCGGAGAAGCGCCACGAGATCGCCGAGCAGGCCCGCCGCGAAATGGTCTCCGGAGCCGGATACGAACGCTATTCGGCACTGCTGACGATCACCGTCGGATCGGTCGACGAGATCGCCAACGCGGCCGCTGTCACCGAATCACTCGCCGCCCGCTCCCGCCTGCGACTGCGGCGCGCATTCGCCTTCCAAGACGCAGCGTTCGCCGCCGGCCTCGGCGTCGGTGTCCTCCTGCCCGATCAAATCTCCACCTCGATCCTCGTGCGCCGCAGCTAGAGCGCCGCCGACCGCATCCGGCCCACCCCTGCCCGAGAAAAGAGACACCCACGATGACGACGACCGACCACCGCCCGCGCAGGGACTACGACCCTCGATACGACGAGTACAGGTTCGACGAGTCCGGCCTGTACGAGACGTCAACGCCGCAGCCATCGGCGTTCGTGCGGTGGATCATCGGCGACACCGACTACGCCGAGCTCGCCGCCCTCATCGCCACCGGCGACGCCGAAGAGCCCCCCACGCTGTCCCGGCGCGGCCTCGGCCTGACCCGGTGGCGCAACGACCACCCACGGGCCGAACAAGCCGTCCACGAGGCAGCGGGAGACCCGTGGTGGCGCGCAGCACTGTCGTCGAGCGCACGCGGCCTGAAAGGTGCGGGCGGTGGCCGGATGTCGACCGTCCCGGCCCCGATCGAGTACGAAGCGACCTCGGTGCAGATGTGCGGACTGAACCCGTGGGCGATCGGCGCAGCCGCACCCTCGGCGGGCACCATCGTCGGTCAGCACGCCATCACCGGCAACGCCGTCTCCTGCGATCCGTTCGCCTACTTCCGCGACAAGCTCATCGGAAACCCCTCGATGTTCGTCCTCTCCCTGCCCGGCCTGGGGAAGTCGACACTGATCCGCAAGATCCTCCTCGGGGCGTGCGGCTGGGGACAGACCCCGATCGTCGCCGGCGACATCAAAGGCGAGTACGTCAAACTCACCCACCTGGTCGGCGGGCAGGTCATCACCCTCGGCCACGGCGGTGGACATCTCAACCCCCTCGCCGCCGGAGCCCTCGGCCAGTCCGTCGTCCGCGCGATCGCCGCCCGCGACGAGGCCACCGACCCCGCCCGGATCGCCGAGCTCGACGAGCTGATCGACGTCGCGACCATCACCATCTCCACCCGCCAGATCAACGCCGTCTGCGCCCTGGTCGAGCTGATCCGCTACGACACCCACTCGGTGAAAGCCTTCGAGAACTCCCTGATCGGGATCGCCCTGCGCGAGCTGTACGCCGACGGCGGATTCTCCTACACCCACCCGCCGCTGCTCAAAGACCTCTACACCCGCATCGACGCCGGATCGGCGGACATGCTCCAAGCGGCCTACAAGACCGACCGCGACGGCTACCGCGATGCCATCACCGAACTGATGCAAGCCCTCGGCGCACTGACCTCCGGCCCCCTCGGAGACATCTTCGCCGACCACACCACCGAACCGATCGACCTCGACGCACCGATGATCTGCATCGACGTCTCTTCCCTCGACCGCGGCGACACCACCCTCAAAGCCGCCGTGATGCTCTCCTGCTGGGCCGACGCCTACGGCACCGTGGAAGCGGCGCACCTGCTCGCCGACGCAGGACTGGACCGCCAACGCCTCTTCCTGATGGCCCTCGACGAGCTGTGGCAGGTCATCGGCGCCGGACCGGGCATGGTCGCCCGCGTCAACGAAATCACCCGCCTCAACCGCACCGACGCCACGGGCTTGCTCATGATCACCCACACCGGCCGCGACCTCGAAACCCTGCCCACCGAAGCCGACATCAAAACTGCGAAAGGGTTCATCGACCGTGCCGGCATGGTCGTGTGCGGTGGCCTGCCGATCGGTGAGGTCGAACGCCTCTCCGGGGAGCTGAAGTTCACCGCCGCCGAAGCGGGCATGGTCACGTCCTGGTCCCGCGGGGCAGCGCTACGCGGGTCCGAACGGCGCACCGTCCGCAACCCGATCGGGCGCGGGAAGTTCCTGATCAAGGTCGCCAAGGACAACACCCCCGGCATTCCCATCCAGACGGTGCTCACCGACATCGAGTACGACACCGGGGTCCACGACACCAATGCCCGCTTCGCCGAGTACTTCGCCGGCGGGCAGCACCACGCCGCCGATACCGGTGACGCCCACTACGCGCACGACACGGCACTGGCCGGAGCGCAGTGATGACCGCCGAGTACCCCCGCGCCGAATACCCGGCGCAGACCCGCGCGTGGGCGCTCGAGGAATACGAGAAATCTCGACACAA
Organism: Rhodococcus sp. EPR-147; assembly: GCF_001647185.1. Taxonomy (NCBI): domain Bacteria; kingdom Bacillati; phylum Actinomycetota; class Actinomycetes; order Mycobacteriales; family Nocardiaceae; genus Rhodococcus; species Rhodococcus sp. EPR-147. The sequence goes on along the minus strand of NZ_LVCU01000308.1, from coordinate 1,292 downwards.
CTATGCATCCCGCGCCGAATGCGTTGCTGCCTTGGCTGTCTCGATCGGGGCGCACGAGAACACCGTGGCCCGGTGGATCAAGGACAAGTACGGCTCGCCTCGTCGCCCCGCAGCGGACGAGGTGGCCGCACGACTTCGTGCCGCTGAGGAGGAGATCACGCGACTGCGTTCGGAGAACCGTTCCCTCAGCGAGCGTTTGGCCGCCCACGCCCCGCGATCGATCGGCGCGGAGTCGATGTCGGCGGCCGCGTTGTGAAAAAGGGCGGCGCGGTCGCTCTGACCGTCGTGCTCGCGCTGGCGCTGTTCGTGGTCCTGTTCGTCACCACCGGTGTGCGCGAGAAAGTGCCGACCGATTGTCTTCCCGGGAAGGGCATTTCCTCTGCTGCGGGAGGGGTTCCGGCCGGGTCGTTCTCCAAGCCGATGAAGACCTCCGATGGCCAGCTGACGAGCCCGTTCGGGTCACGGTGGGGAACGATGCACAAGGGCATCGACCTCGCCGGTCCCGTCGGGACACCGATCTACGCCTACGCCGACGGCATCGTCTCGAAAGCCGGACCCGCCGACGGGTTCGGCATGTGGATCGTTCTCGATCACAACATCGACGGCCAGATCGTCTCGACGGTCTACGGCCACATGTACCCCGACGGCGTTCTCGTGGCTGTCGGGGACCGTGTGACCGCGGGTCAGCACATCGCCGACATCGGCAACAACGGACAGTCGACCGGCGCTCACCTGCACTTCGAGTACCACCCCGGCGGCTGGGCACCCGGCAACGCGATCGACCCCCAACCCTTCTACGACGCCGCCGCCGACCCCGGCACCGGACAGACAGGCCAGACTCCACAATCTCCGTCGACGACCGCACCCGCGCCCTCGACAGGAGGCGGCACCGCCGAGATGGCGGCGCTGCCCGCCGGCATCGGGTCCGAAGAGCACTTCCAGGTCGACACCGTCCGCGTCGCCCGCGCCGTCCACGCGAAGTTCCCGCAGATCACCACGATCGGTGGGTGGCGAGCCGATGGTGGTGGATTCGACGACCACCCCTCCGGGCGGGCGGTCGACGTCATGATCGACAACTGGTCCTCCGAGGAAGGCAAAGCGCTCGGCAACCAGGTCAAGGACTACCTGTGGAGCAACCGCGACTACCTCCAGATCGAATACATGATCTGGCGACAGGAATACATCCCCTCCCAAGGTGAACCGAACACCATGGAGGACAGAGGATCTCCGACCCAGAACCACTTCGACCACGTTCACGTCACCACCGTCGGCCACGGCGCACCGGCACCCGG
>NZ_LVCU01000307.1:0-2108 GCF_001647185.1 Rhodococcus sp. EPR-147 | reverse complement strand
GGCGACCACGGACAACTCGCCGCCGGCCAGATCCCGCCCGAGTTCGAGCCGTGGCTCGCCCTCTCGGCCGCTCAGTGCCGCGAGCTCTCACCCGCGATCCTCGCCGCGCAGCTCAAACAGGAAGCAGGCTTCACACCTGGCCTGACCAGCCCCGCCGGTGCCGAGGGGTATGCGCAGTTCCTACCCGGCACCTGGGCCTCCTACGGTTTCCCCGTCGACGACAACGGCGTGGTCACCGGGGCAGCGGGGGAGGGGGACCCCAACGACATCGGCGACGCCGTCATGGCCCAGGGACGGTACAACTGCTCGGTCGCCGACACCCTGCGACCGGGGATCGAATCCGGTGCCATCACCGGCGATCCCGTGGAACTGATGCTCGCCGGATACAACGCCGGCCCCGGCGCGGTACAGCAGTTCGGCGGCGTCCCGCCGTACTCGGAGACACAGAACTACGTCACCACCATCACCGCCACCGCATCCGACTACGACCTGGCCCGATAGCCGCCACCGACCAATGCTCGACGGAAAGGCCCACTCATGAGCACCGCACCGACACGCACCAACCACCACCTGACGTCCCACGACCGGCATCGAGCACTGACAGCCCTTGCTCTGACCTCGGTCATCGTATGGACGGTATGGGCTGTTCCCGTCGCCCGATTGATCCTGGAGTCGATGATCACCACGATCGAGGACAGCGGCCGCGCCGCGGCGACCCGCGACGTTCTCGCGCATGGTTGGTGGGCCGTCATCGTCGTCACCGCGGCGATGACCATAGGCAGCGTCGTCGCTGTCGCCGACGCCTCTGCGCGAGCGCAGAACTGGACTGTCACTGCGCTCCGCAAAGCCATCCACTTGGCGGCGACCGCGCTCGTCATGTGGGCGATTTGGACGGTCAGCGTGATCGCCGCAGCAGGAGTCCCCACCGTCGGTTAGCGCTGCACCCACCGTCAGATTTGTTGTCGGTGGCCACCAGGACACTGACACCATCACAGACCAAGGAGCACAGACATGGCACAGATCCTCGACCACAACCTGACGGATACCCCGATCGTCGATTGGCTCGAAGTCATCGCCAAAGCCGCTGCACTGGGCCAGATCTCCGACACCGACCCCGAACCGACGACGGCAGTCGGCCCGCAGGAGATCACGCCATGAGCCGCCGAACATCGTTACTGCTCGGATGCCTGGCCCTCGTCGGCATCGTCGCGATCACGGCTGTGGCCGTGTTCCTGTTCGGGAAGCCGGATGAACCCATCGCGCCGGCCACCGACGCCGGAATCGCCATCGACCCCTCGGCCACCGACCCGGCCGGTGTCGCGACGGCGGTGATGTCGGGGGTGTTCAGCTGGCAACCGGCAGTGCAGGATTCACCGTGGGTTTCCTTGCACGAACAACGCGACAACCTCACCGGACCGATGGCCACCGCCGCCGCGGCGCGCCCGGATCCGCAACCGCAACCGCAACCGATGTCGGAATGGTCGGCGTGGTCCCGCAGCGACGACGTCATCACCGCCGTCACCACACTCGACGGCGACCCCACCATTGGCTCCGCGAAAGCAACCGTCCCGGTGATCATTTCGCAGACCGTTCAACACACCAGCGGCGAGACCACCCCGTACACCACCTACACCGCGACCGTCGACGTCGAACGCACCGACGACGGCTGGAAAGTGTCGAACTACCGCCTCGACAACGCAAGCCGATAGTCGATTCGACCTGCAGGCGAGGGCGTCGGCGCTGCGCCCGTGCGCCAACCGTGGTCAGGGGCCGGCGACTGGGGTGTCTCGCGGACAATCAGGCAGTATCGACAACCACGACCACTGGCTCGCTGCGCGGAAAGAGCGAAACAGGCACCACGATACTCCCTTTCAGAAGAAGGTCAGCTGATCCTCGTCCACGCGACGGCGACCGGGCCTCGCTCTACGCGGTCCGGTCACCGGCGTGTGCAGCGATTGTTGGGGCGGTGGGGGAGTGAGGTCCAGCATCCCGAGACCGGCACCTGCACGTCGCACTAATTCCGCTCGGACCCTGGAGCGTTCGAGCGTGCGGGCTCGGCCGGTAGCCGTCTCGCGGTCGTTCCATTCCGATTCCCAGACAGCCGATCC
>NZ_LVCU01000306.1:0-4482 GCF_001647185.1 Rhodococcus sp. EPR-147 | reverse complement strand
GCACACGTCCAGGCACAACAGCCACTCCGACGAACTCGTAGTCGCTCACACGCGACACTGTAAGACCAACCACTGACAGTGTCGCTATCGATGTTGGCTCAGCTCATGGTGTCTCCCAAGTCTGAGCCAAATCGGCACAGCGCTTCACACTGGGTACCGTTCGGCGCTGGGCTCCTGACGGAATGAGTTCTAACACGTTGACTCCGAGAACCGACCTGTCGCAGCAACCTATCCAAGGCGTCCCTGGCCGTGGTTCACTAGTCCAAGAAAAGCAGGGAGGTCGGCAATGTCGTCACCGTATGATCCGCCAGGACCAAACTTGCTGGAAAGCTTGTTGAAACTCGCCCTGCCCACGGGTGTTCCGCCCGCTCAGCGACCCGAACCCCCACAGGGTCGGCCCCCGTCGCCTCCTCACCTACGTCCCTTACCGCCCTCGCCCGGTCGACGACCAGAACCCCCACTCGGTCAGAGACCGCCACAGGGTCGGCCCCCGTCGCCTCCTCACCTACGTCCCTTACCGCCCTCGCCCGGTCGACGACCAGAACCCCCACTCGGTCAGAGACCGCCACAGGGTCGGCCCCCGTCGCCTCCTCACCTACGTCCCTTACCGCCCTCGCCCGGTCGACGACCAGAACCCCCACTCGGTCACAGATCCGGACCCCCACCTGGTCGGCCCCCGTCGGTAAGGCCTCCTCGATCGCAAGCTCCGCCTTCAGATGCGCTCGCGAGATCCTCAGCCCCGACCTCGACGCCCGAGTCGGACTGGTATTGGCCTCCTGCGACTTCTAAGCAAACCTGCTACTCGAAGTGCTGCAGTGGCTCAGTGGCCCCAAATCGCGCGACAGAGAACAATCAGACGGGTCGCGTCCAGTCCCAATACGTGCCGCAGATCATCAGTGGCGTAGTGGTTAACGCAGTCTCATTTTTTCTCGGATTTCATTGAAGCCAAGATAAGTTGTCGATTGCGCCCCGCACCGTGACACCGAGCGATGGACCCCTCCGAGCAAAAGATCGAGCGGGGTCGCCACTCCGCCGGCGTGGGCGCATCACCTGTCAGGCTCGACCGCAAATGTCGGACCAGGCCGGTTGCGATGGAGCACCGTCGTGCGGGCGGGCGCGCCTAAGCAACGGCAACTCTCGCCCTGCACTCTCATGACGGTGAGCCTCGAATTAGAGTTGGGATGTGCCATCTGAAGCTACGGGCGGGTTGCCTTACAAGGTGATCAAACTTGCGACCGACTTGTTTGCACGTGAAACGGGTTTCAGTGGTCCCGAGCTGCACGAAATTTTTGCTGATCACACTGATGCGCTTGGGCCGTATCAAGGTTGGGGTGGTGGTGGTCAGTCGCGGTGGCAGCTTTTCCAAAGTGGGTTGAGTTCTATGCCGCTGGATCGGCAACGGTCATTTCTGCTCGAGTTGTGCGACTACGAGGATGGTTGTCGCCACGGCATGCCGTCGGATTCTGGGGTTGAGAGGCTGCGTTCGCTTTTGCTGGCAGATACGGCACCCGGGGCGACGATGGCCGGTCAGGGGTTGACGAAGCTGACTGATTGGCAGGCGGTTGCCAAGTCGTGGGGTGCCGCATTGGAGAAAGTGACTGTCGATCCTGACGGCGCAATTACCGCCACCCGCACCACGCTGGAGAGTGTGTGCAAGCACATTTGTGATGAGCGGTCGGTCAGTTACGAAAGCGGGTGGGACCTTTCGAAGTTGTACAAGGCAGCAGCGAATGCGATGGATATATCTCCGGATCAACACACCGAGAAAATTATTAAGCAGATTTTGAGCGGTGCTGCGACGGTTGTAAGTGGTTTGGCGGGAATGCGGAACGCGTTAAGTGATGCACATGGGCGCGGCAAGGGCTCGATCGGTCCGGCACCGCGCCATGCCAATGGCGTGTCCCCAGTGAACGGGGCCACCTTGTTTTAGAGTCTTGTTGCCCATGAGCTGGGCGGATAGGACGATGGAGAACATGGCTGGACGGAAGCGGAACTCTGCCGAGGACATCGTGCGCAAGCTGCGCCGTGCTGATGAGCTCACGGCTGCGGGCAAGACGCAGGAGGAGATCGCGGCGGAGCTCGAGGTGTCGGCGGCGACGTTGTACAACTGGCGTCGTCAGTACGGCGGGATGGACACCGATGCCGCGAAGGAACTCAAAGAGTTGCGCGAGCAGAACGGCAAGCTCAAGCGCCTGCTCGCCGAGGCCGAGCTGGAGAAGGATGCACTGCGGGAGGTAGCGAAGGGAAAATTCTGAGCCCAGCCGCCAAGCGCCGCGCCGTCGACATGCTCGTGGACACGATGAGTGTGTCGAAACGTCTGGCGTGCAGAGCAGTTGGGCTTGCCCGCTCCACCTATGCACGAACACCGATCGCCGAGACGCCCGCGGATCCCGACGCGGCTCTGAGGGCGTCGTTGCGGACATACGCAGGCTCGCATCCGCTGCACGGCTTCCGTCGCGCCTGGGCGCATCTGAGGCACGACCAGGGCGTGGCGGTGAACAAGAAGAAGGTGCACCGGCTCTGGAAGGAGGAGGGTCTGCAGGTTCGGATCTACCATCCACGCAAACGCGCCGGTATCAGCTCGTGCCCGCAAATCGAAGCCGATGCGCCGAAAGTGGTGTGGGCTATGGATTTTCAGTTCGATTCGACCGTCGACGGGAAGGCGATCAAAATCGCGTCGATGATCGACGAACACACCCGGCAGTCCCTGTTGAATATCGTGGAGCGTTCGATCACCGCACAGCGGCTGACCGACGAGCTCGACAAGACGTTCGCGCTGTGGGGCGGGCCGCCGTTGGTGCTGCGGATGGATAACGGTCCGGAGTTCATTTCCCATGTGCTGCAACAGTTCTGCCGAGACCGTGTCGGTATCTCCTACATCCCGCCGGGGACGCCGTGGAACAACGGACACATCGAATCGTTCAACAATCGGCTGCGGAAGGAGTGCCTGAACCGAAATCACTGGACTAGCTTGCTCGAAGCGAGGGTGGTGATCGAGGACTTCAAAGACGACCACAACCATCGACACCGGCACTCGTCTCTGGGCTACCTGACGCCCGCTGAGTATGCTGCCCGATGCACCCACACGCACCAACCCGTGGGCTGCGAGATCGACTGAAATCAATCAAACCGTGACTCTAGAACGCGGTGGTCCGACTATCGGGGACCTGCCACCAAGTTGGCGGTTAATACTGGGTTTGCGGTAGCGGGATTCTTGATCGACACCCATATCGAAAAGCCACATCGCAAGTGAGAGCCAGTTGGGCGCACCAACGGTCCAGAGCCCCTAGAGGGGCTGCTACACAGGGCGAATCAACTACTACCGGTAACCCTGCATATCAAGACTGGTCGTATTCCCAACCTCGATGGGCACTTTGAACCGGCCGCTCTGCCGACACTCGGCCCGACGGTGAACGCCGTCAGTCGTTCGTCGTTCTCCCGCGGTAAAATCCGAAAAGTGCAGCCCCGCAATCTTCGGGCGGTCCATGAAACGAGAGCTGCGGTCGCCCCTCACAGTATGACTCTTGCCCTGTCAGCAATGATCCGGTGAGTGAGTGTCGCCGGGTGTCGGTGGTATCAATAAACCGGTGATAGGGGCGTGGCCGCTGATCATGAGCAGGTCCCCGTCCTGTCCGACGCCGTAACGCCTTTTCGTCTGATCCGGCAACGAGGATGACCAACAGCATCGAGTACCGCCCCAGAGTCACGCATTTACTTATCAGCGAAGGGATAGGCGCACATGTCCACCTACACTGTTCGAGCGCTCCGGTACGCACGTGCGTACTCGACACGAGGCCGAAACTTCCTGCATCCAGATCCACGGCCCAGCGACCCGATGGATCTCGACTACTACATCTGGCTCCTGCAGTCCGACACCGAGACCGTCGTCATCGACACCGGATTCGCTCCCGATCTGGCAGCACCACGAGACCGGGAGTACCTGGCGACACCTCGTAGTCTTCTGGCAGCAGCAGGCGTCGACTCGCACGCAGTCGAGAAGGTCGTCCTGAGCCACTTCCACTACGACCACGTCGGCTGCCTCGCCGACTTCCCTTCCGCAACGTTCTATGCCCAGCAACGAGAGAACGACTTCTGGTACGGCGACAATTTGCCAGCCGACGACAAGAAGCTGGTCGAAGCCGCGGATCTCGAGGTGCTCAACGAACTCGACCTAGCCGGCCGTATCGAGTGGTTCGACGGAAGCGGCACCGTGTCCCCTGGAGTTGAATGCCACCTCGCGGGCGGCCATACGCCAGGAACTCAGATCGTCAGCGTGGAAACCAATGAGGGGACTGCGGTTCTGGCTACAGATGCGTCGCACTTCTACGAGAACTTTCAGAAACGACAACCGTTCCGATTCGTCCACTCGACGGAGGAGATGCTTGCGGGATACGAGCTCATGCGCGCCCTAGCTGACAATCCAGAACTGATTTTCCCCGGCCACGATCCGAACCTGCACGCACGCGAATCTATCGCTGTCCC
>NZ_LVCU01000305.1:0-2991 GCF_001647185.1 Rhodococcus sp. EPR-147 | reverse complement strand
TCTGAACTCGGACATTTGTGCGGACCTAGATTCGGCCGCTTCGTCTGCGGTACGCCCGCGGATACCGGCCCGCGTACACCGGGCCTCGGAATCGACTACTCGGGACCGGATCGCGGCACCTAGATCAGGATCTTCGACGTTCGCGACAACCTGCTTGAAGCGCGGCGGCTCTTCACCCTGATCGGACCGTTAGGCGATTAGTTCTGCAGGCCGGATTGGCGATTGGCGTCGTAGACGCGGGATGCGATCGCGGCCGCCCGCAATGGCGCACCCCGTGGAGTTGCCGGGATCGGGTTACGACTCGCGGGTGTTACCGCGGCCGTAGCAACTCCAAGGCCGTCCCTGCTACGCCGAACACAGCAAGCTAATTAGGTGGAATCGCAACCCACTATGCGCGTAACCGGGCGACTCGGCGGGCGACCCAAGAATTGGTGAAAACCGTTGCAGCACTCAATATGCAGAGGTTTACTTGACGTAATATCTATTATCGGCGTAACTTACTGTGCTGCAGTACCTTTCGTCACCAGTGACGAAATGTAGAGCGGTCTTGCGGTAGTTGCCGAACGGTTCCTCCGGTTCGCCGCCGTGGCGGCGGTCAGGACTGTAGGAGTGTGACAATCGTTGTTCGCCAATGTTCGAGCGCCGGGGTGCTCGCGCCGGCGACTTTGCCGTGATCGTCCCATCGTCGCAATTGGACGGCCAGCTTGTGGTGGGGGCGTTTCTCGAAGGCGACTATTTCTTTGGCGTTCATCGGTCCGCCTTGGACCTCGAGGCTTCGGATTGAAGACTGTGAGAGCAGCGAGGTGTAGGTGGGGTCAATGGCGACAAGGTAGCGTTTGGCTGGAACGTGTAGTGCGACAGGTTCGCCCACTTCGGCCCCGAACCATCGGGTGAGCAGCCGAGCTCCGACGATTTCGTGGCGAAGGTCAGCGTCGAGAAAGTCGTCGTGTCCGGCATGTTCATCGAGTAGTAGGTGCCCGACGTCGTGCAGAAGTGCAGCGATCTGCGCGGCGGGGCGGAAGCCTGCCGTTTCGGCTAAGGCAGCGCATTGCAGTCCGTGTTCGAGCTGGGTGACCGATTCGTCGTACTGGCTATGCCCGGCCGTATCGAGAAACTCGAGGAGGCTATCGCAGAACCGTTGGATTCCGACTTTTGCGGGGTCGAGGTGCTGTATGTCGTTCGCAGTGGTGGTCACGGTTGAAGCTCCGAGTTGTTGGCGGGTTGGGCCGTCCCGGCGAAGTGGCCAATGAGGCTGAGTCTATCGGGATGTGCTGCGAGATCGCGAATTCTTCTGGCGTAGTACGCCTCTCGGAGGTCACCGTCTGATGCTGCGTTGTAGGTGAGGTAGATGGCGCGGCGGGTCGAGGTGGCGTTGTTCGGTCCGCTGCGATGCGGTACGTAACAGTGGAAGAAGACCAGGCTGCCGGCGGCGACGGGCAATGGTTCCCAGGGCAGTGTGTCGGCGACCGCGGGTTCTACGCAACCTCGGCTGTCCGTGGGCAGTTGTGCCGCGTGGTGACCGCGGGCTATCTCGAGGCAGCCGTTGTCGAGTGTGGAGTCGTCAACAGCGATCATGCAGGCGAGTGTGTTGGTGATGTAGGGGTAAGCGGGTGCGTCCTGGTGCGCCGCGAAGCCCGCGCCGCCGGGCGCTTTGTAGTTGATCTTTTCTTTGTAGAGCATTGCTGGTTCGCCGAGTAGTGCTGCAGCTACTCCGGGGATGTGTCCGGTGGTCAGCATGCTACGGAGCTCGTGGTGGTAGGGCACGAAATTCTCGGTGCGGCACCGTCGCCGTGTTCCGTCGGGGGTGGTTTCGTCGTATTGCAACAGCGTCTGTGGTGTTCCCGGCCGATGTTCGAGGTCCTGGACCCAGTCCTGGAGTCGGGTAAGATCTGCGTGACTGAGGGCGTGTTCGATCACCAGCAGTCCGTCTGTGGCCCAGGCCTGGAGGTCGAGTTGGTCGGGAAGCAATGCGGTGTTCCTCTTTCTTTTTGTGATGACCGGTGCGGGTGGTATGTCCACCACCCGCACCGGTCGATTGACTAGCAAGTCAGCTGACGAGGGGCCGGCCCATGGGTAGCGGGGATCCGCCGGTTTCCTCCCACATCGCTGCGACGTACAGATACATCGCGACGGCTACGAAGAGGAAGACGACCCAGCCGCCAACTTGCGTGGCCAGAGTGGAGGTTGCGAGTGTGCCGATCAGCAGCAACACCAGAGCGACGTCAACGATGGCCAGCAGGAATGGGAATGACCAGGGCAGCCGTACGACGAGGACGGTCAGCATGCCTATGGTGAGCAGCCAACTACCTGTCCAGAGCGCGGTCGTAGCTTGGACTTGATCTGCGGTGATCCCAAACCAGTTGTGAGTCAAGCCGAGTGAGAGTGCCGCATAGCTTCCGTAGAAGCCGAAGAACACCGCATAGAGGGTGGCATTGATGTTTTGTCGCAGTGACGCCGCCCAAATGGTGGCGATCAGCAGTCCGATGCTGGTCGCCGACATGACAATCGGCACAGACGCGGAGGCTGCGTCCACGATCCCGGTGTTGGTGAAGCCAAGCCCCAGGGCGCCGGCGATGGTCAGGGGTATACCGACGAGGCCGGGGTTGCCGTCGGGTAGCTGGCCGGGATGGGTGACGGGTCAGGAGTCGGTGGGATGGATGTGTGTTTCGGGCAAGTCGGCGATAGCTGTCATGATGAATCCTTATGTGGGGGTGTTGAAGTCAGTGTCAGTGGTTTGCTGCGATGAGATCGCTGTGATGGTGTTGCGCGACGTCGGGGTGTGCTCGCAGGCGCACTTTGAGGATGTTGTCGCCGTAGGTGGTCAGGATGGGGTTGGTGGGGTCGTCACTAGATCCGCCAGAGGCGTGCTTTGCCAGGTGATCGGGCAGTTGCACCGGGTCGACTGTGGCCGAAAGGCGCGGGTTGTAGAAGTAGATGGTGGAGAATCGTTCGACTCCTGGCGGCGGACTGACGACTCGGTGCACCGTGGCC
>NZ_LVCU01000304.1:0-2734 GCF_001647185.1 Rhodococcus sp. EPR-147 | reverse complement strand
CAGCTCGAAAGCGCCTAACATACAACACAACTCGTTGATCATGAACCGGATGGTTCACCGATCCGAATTACACCACCCCATGGGGCACTATCCCTGCGGATGAACTGCAAGCACAGGTGGCGAACCGACTGTACGGCTCTGATCGGTGCGCATGTCCGTTGAGACTCCTTTAGAGGTGGACTGTGTCTGCTGCAGCTACGTCGGACTGCGCGTGGGAGGCGGAATGGCGTACGTGAGCGGGAGATCGGCCTGGGCTATACGTCTTCATCAACGCGGAAGCTCCACGGCTTGACGAAAGCGGAGCGCACCTGTTCAACGCCAGGAGTCAGGTGACCCGTAGGTACAGACGCAGAGCTTGTTCGACTAGGGCGCTTCGACTGCCCGCGCCCCAGTCACTAGCTAGCTGATCGAGAAGCGCCGCGTCAGAGTTAATGACTCCAGCGAGCGGAACACGAGACAGGGGTGCATTGTGTCGCCTACGTGTGGGCCTTCCGTCCGCCCTTTTGAACAAACCTGTACTTGCGCTCGCGACTGCACCCGCCCAATGTGTCTTCAGATCGTCCGCGTGCTCTTCAACCGCGTCGAGTACGACTTGACCGTATGTACGTGCCGTTACTGCATTCGCAGTCCGCTCCTCCAGCGTAAGTGACCGCAAGGCGCCGTAGACCTCATAGGGCAAAGCTACCTCGGGTGGTGCGACACGGTTTGTGCTGGTTGTCGCCGAGTCTTTTCTTACGTTCTTTCGTCGCGCGTCCGCCCGGCGTGGCGAGTTCTGCTTGTCGTCGGTCCCGGTTTGCGTAGTGACTGCCGGGGTGTGTTCTTCGAATTCTGCAGGCTCATCTGCTACCGAGCCTCGGTCGGAGTCGTCGTACGTTTCTGGCTGGTCGTCCGCTACTACTGCGAGTGCGTGAGCGCGCCCTGCTCGGTCGCCGTTCGAATCGATGACCTCCTGGACGGCCGTCGCAACACCATTTTGGTCAGCGTTGTCGCGTTCGGTGTTAACCGCTGTAGCGCTGCCCGCGGCTGCAGCGTCGCGGACGAGATTGAGCGGTGGGAGCAGTTCGTCTAGATCGTTGAGTGCATTCGGATCAAATGCGGCCCGGCGCTTTCGTGTGGTCACGCGACACCGCCGGCAACCTGCTTGCGTTCTGCGTTCGCGACACGGCTGAGTATTTCGCGAGTCAAGCCTTGGTAGTCCGATGCCAGCCCGGATGGATCGCGGGACCACAGGCGGTCGCTGGACTTGCCCTTCTGACGCAGTCTCTGCAGACGGCTTTTCTGGTCAGACTCAGCTGCTTCGACCAGTTCTAATGGAGTGAGATGGCGTGTTCGAAGATCCACTGCTGCAGCACGATCCGATCGTATAAATGATTCGAACGGGTCAGCGCCGCTGCCTTCGAGAAGTTCGTTGACTTGGTCGAAGACTTCGCGATTGCGTGCCGTCGCGCGGGGATTTGTGTCAAAAAGGACAACACCCAGCAGTTGAATCTTGGATCCAGCTCGCCGCGCCCGTAGGTATCGCATCGCGAGTAGTTCGACACCAGACAAGCTGGCGTCGTCATCCTTGGTGGGTACGACAAGGTATCGAGCCGTCCCGAGTAGGGCCTCAAGAAGGGGGGCATCGCCGGGGCCGGAGTCGATTAGAACCAAGTCGTAGTTCTCGGTTTCATCCAAGTCGTTCAGCGTCTTCGATAGGTTGCCGCGCAGATCGATTCCAGTCTGCGACGCGGTTGCTGCTACAGACGCAACAACGGCGAGCGCCGGGCCACCCGGGACGACATCGAGGTTTGGGCGAACATTCCGGACAGGAGTCAATGCTTGCGAGAACTGCAACGCCATACTCAAGCCACGGCCGCCGTCGCCTTCAACCCCGAGGTCAGACGAGGAGACGTTGGCTTGCTGGTCGGCGTCGACGACAAGCACGCGCCGCCCCGCTGCGGCGACCATGCCCGCCACGGCTGACACGATCGAGCTTTTGCCGACGCCACCCTTCTGGTTAGCGACCAGCACTGTCCGTGAAGCTGCGGTTGTCGTCACCCGCATGAAGGTACTGGACTAGCGACGCTCCTGCGGTCTGCGACACGCGCGGCCGCACAACTTTCTGCAGAGCTCTGGGCGCGGCCCTGCGTCAGCGCTTAGGTCTGGCCAGGTATCAGGATGTGCAGCAGGGTCTACTGCTGGCTTTGGTGGCGGCTTTCGAAACGACCCGACATGAAGCCGAGTGCAGGCGCTCATGCACGGCTGGCTCTAAAGCTGCCTTTACAACCGTTGCAGTTGTCATGCAGCTAGACGCACAGACCGCTCTCGCACAAGCGGTTGCCACCGCACGATAAAAGGCTTGTCGTGCGGTGCTTCGTGTGGGCGCTGATGTAGTTCTACAGACAGCAAGTAGAGCGGTTACATAAGAGGCGTGGCTTGCGTACGGGTGGCAGACCGACTGCACGGACGTACGCACCGCCGCGTGGACGGCCGGTTGTAAGGCCAGTTGCCTGAACCGTTGTACGCACCCGACACGGTGCTTCTACATGTACACCCATGCGACCGTTGTAGCCCCCTTTGTCCTGAGCACTTTAACGATCGCTCTTACGGCCACCGCATAAGCCACCCTTGGGCCCGTATGTATGGCCATATGTATGGGCTTACATACGGACTTACCGACGATGTAGATAAATCGGCAGGTCACACCCCAAGTAAGTGTAGTCCACTCGAAACGCTTGCGAGTCATTCGGCCGTC
>NZ_LVCU01000303.1:0-8058 GCF_001647185.1 Rhodococcus sp. EPR-147 | reverse complement strand
GCCGTCTTCACCTTCGACCTGCAACCCGTCAACCCCGTCTTGCAGAACGAAGGTCAGCAGGCCGAAGTCACGGTGGGTGCCCACTCCTTGCGGCTGTTCGTTACCGGTAGGTGCCGGGTAACGGATTGCTTTGATGGTCGCCTCGGGGTCGGGAGTGACCCAGTTGTTGAAGTGGTCGGGATTGATGCCGAGCCCTTCTGCGAGTGCGCGGAGCATCGTCCGCCCCAGATGGTCCATCTGGTCGGCCCAGTCGGTCATCGTGGCCTGGAACTGCGGTAGCTCCTCGGGCCACTGGTTAGGTCCGTGCAGACGCTGCCACGGTTGCTCGGGGTCCAGAACACTTGCGCGTTCGGGTCCTAGGTCGATTTCCTCACGCAGGTCGGCTCGTCCCCCAGTCAGTTCTCCGCCCAGAGGTGTGTAGCCACGAAAGTGCGGGCTGTTGACCATGGCGACCGCCCTCTTCTCGCTAGCTGGCAGCGCGAAGAAGGCCCGGGTTACCGCAGCAACGTCCGCGTTAAGCGTGTCGTCGACACCATGGCCGGTCAGGTATAAGAACCCGACGTGATGGCAGGCGTCGCGCAACGCCCGGACGAACCTCCCTTTTGTCGCGGGGTTGGCGTAGTCCTGCAGGTCCATGATGGGTACCGCCGAATGGTCGGGGGTGCTGAACCGCTGCGCTGTGTGCGCTGTCATGGCCACAGACGCTCGGTGGCCAGCCGTGCGCCTTCACTGAGCGTGTGGAGTTTGGCCCACGCGATTTCTGGGTCGACGGCAACCCAGGTCGCGAAGGAGGCGAACCCGCAGTCGCTGCCCGGGATGACCCTGTCGCGGCCGACGATGTCGGTGAAGCTCGTGATGCGCGCGGCCACAGCTTTGGGATGTTCGATGTAGACGCTAGAGGTATCGAGCACCCCTGGGATCAGAACTTTCTCTTCTGGAATGCGGGTCTGTCGCCACACCTCGACTTCGTGGCTATGGCGGTGATTGGCGGCCTCGAAGACCAGTCCGTGGGGGCTCAACCGAAGGATGCGGTCGATGATTTTCTCGAGCTCGATGTCGTGGTGGTGCGGGCCCTGGTAGTTGCCCCAGCACAAATGCACCCGCACCTTGGTCGGATCGATGTTGGCCACAGCGTGATTGATGGCCTCGACGTGTACTTCCACTCGTTGCAGGAACTCATCGTCGCTCAGATGGGCGTACTGGATATGGCGGCCCCCCGCCAGATCTGGAGCATCGATCTGCAGGGTCAAACCCGCGTTGACGATTGCCTCGTACTCGGTGCGCATTGCTTCGGCGAGCGCAAACAGGTACTCGTCCAGGGTGGGGTAATGCTTGTTAGGCAAGTACAACGCGATCACACCTGGTGATGCAGCGTTCATGAACCGCTGCTCCACCGACCGGCCCCGTGCGGCGGTGTCGAAGTTGTCGAGATCGAGCTGCAGCAGATCGGCGCCGGTGTACTGGATGTCGTCGACGCAGACCGGCGTCGATGTCTCGAGCCCTTCCAACGACTTCGCAGCCAACTCCGGGTAGTCGTCCAGGTCGGCAATGGTCAGTCCGCCGCCATCGGGAACTTCGGCGTTCACGTCGAACCCGGTCAGGCGCTCCTTGACGTACGTGGCGTAGCCGATTTTAGACATCTCGCCGTCACTAATGATGTCGATGCCGGCCTCAACCTGGCGGCGGACCACCGTAGCGACGGCTTCTTCGACGACGGTGGGTAGGCGGCTGACGGTGGCGTCATCAAGCTCGCCGTTCTCCCGCTGCCGAATGAGCGTGGACAGATTGCCCGGACGCGGCAGGCTTCCGGTGTGAGTGGTGAGAATTCGATCTACCGAGGACATGGGATCTCCAATATGTGGCGGGTGACGAACACGTCACAGAGTCAGCCCTCAACCTCAACGCCGTCCCAATTCCCGGTTGCCAGTGGATGAAACTTTCATCTACAAACTACCGTGCGGATAAAAGTTTCATTCACGGTGGTGTGCAATGGGTTCATGAGCGAGACGACAACGGGAACCGTCCGGTGGGCAGACGGTGCGCCTGTGGAGGCGGTCGCAGTCAGCGACGGCGTGCATTGGACCCATACCGATCACCATGGCCGGTACGCCCTACCGAAGACACCGCACCCGATCTGGGTCCGCCGACCCGCAGATGGGCAGTGCGAACGATGGTGGCAGTTCGATGACGCCGAGGGTTCGGAGATCGACTTCACCCTCACTCGTCGCGCGGTGTCGATCAGCAAGATCGCCCACCTCTCCGATCCCCACCTGTCGTTGTCGAATGGCAACACGGCTGACGGAGTGGAGTTAGCAAACAGGTTCGGTGACAACACCAACGGCGCAGAGGGCTTGCGTGCCGCCTTGTCTGCGGCGCAGCAGGCCGGTGCCCAGCTCGCGGTGATCACCGGTGATCTCACCGATCACGGGACGCCCGACGAGTACGAACTGTTGCAAGCCGTGCTGGCAGGCTCACCGATCCAGGTCGAAGTCATCCCTGGCAATCACGACCACTACGGACACCGCCACGAACCCGCGAACGCAGACCAACCGGTCGGTGGCGGCTTCCTCGGAACCGCCACCACCTGGCGCTACGAACACGCCTTCGGTCCCCGGTGGTGGTCTGCAGACATCGGAACGTTCCATGTACTGGCCCTGGACTGGTTCAGCTACACCTGCGGCATCGACTGCAATGCCCAGAAGGAGTTCATCCGACATGATCTGGATGCCAGCGAGCGCCCGCTACTAGTCCTCACGCACGACGTGCCCGACCCTGGGCTGCAGGACCTTATTACCAGCTATGCAGGCCCGACGACCCGCATTTCGATCCTCTCCGGTCATTGGCACGTGAGCGTCGATCGACACATCGGACAGATCCACTACCTCACCGCACCACCGACCAGCTTCGGCGGCTTTGATTGGTCGGCCCCCTCCTGGCACCTCCTCGACGTCACCCAGGACCACTCACTGCGTCGCCAAACCCAGCACACCTGGACCCGTCACCAGTCCACACCCGCGCCGACGGTGCACTCGATGCTGTGGTCGGCACCCGACGGACATAATCAGCACGGCGGCAATCTCTCTCGCGTGGGACAGCACCACGTGGCGGTACCCACCACACGGCAAGGACAAGCGCACGTGACCCTTGTCAGTGGCCGAGACGGGCACGCTAAGTGGACGGTCCCCGTCGATGGTGATGCCGTCACATCGCTGACGGCGTGGGGTGACACACTGATCGCCACGGCCTTCTCCGGCACCCTCACGTGCCTCGACACCACTGACGGAACAATCCGATGGACGCACGCACTGCCCGCCGCAGACCAGATTCGCCTGCTCAACGCACCTGAACTGACCACAGACGGGACACTGATCACCGGCACCCTCGACCGACTGTCTGCACTATGCGCCGACACTGGCCAAGTACTATGGAGCACATCAGATCTCGCCCCCGTCGACACCCTCATGACCTACGGTCGCGGGCTCACACACGGACATCATGTCGTGTTTCCCTTCGGCGGCCCCTACCGAGGGTTGACCGCCCTCGACGCTCGTGATGGCACAGTGGTGTGGAGTCAGTTCACTCCCCCAGCAGCGCCGAGCACCGTGAGCGCGATCCCCGGAACAGGCGATGCACTGGTGGTCCGCACCGATACCCAAACCCTCGACCGCATCGCCTTGACCACGGGCAGCACCCTGTGGTCAACACCCATCGCCGGCGGCTTCACAACCACACCGCCGGTGTGTATAGGTGACCGCGTCGTCGCGATCACCGGCGATGGCACAATTTACCGTCTGAACCTGGCAACGGGTGCGCCAACGGCCGACCCCACGCACATACCGCAGCAGGGACACCAAGGGTGGGGGCCATACCGGTCTACCGGAATCGGAATAGCGACCGAGCCCCTGATCATCGGCGACCAGATCATCGCCGTGACTGTCACTGGTGAAGTCTGGGCAGTCGCCCCCTCAGGTTCGGAGGAACTCGCCGCAACGCTCGATCAGCATGTCACCACCCAGCCGGTCATCACCAGCGACAATCACCTCATCGCGCAAACAACAAACGCCCAACTTCACAGACTCAGCGCGATCGAGCCCGCCCTACTTGCCATCAGGACCCAAGGAGTACACCAGTGACGACAACGACCGGCCTGGCAGAAACCCACCCGCCGGTCGACTTCGAAAGTGTTCTACGTGCGCGGATGCCGAACCTGACCCGCAGCGCTCAAGCCATCGCCCACGTTATCCTCACTGACCCCCGCCGCAGTTATACACCTGACCATCTCAGACGTTGCTGAGGCGAGCCAGACATCACTAGCAAGTGTTGTCCGGTTCTGTAAAGATTTCGGCTACAAAGGTTTTGCGGACCTCAAGATCAACCTCGCCAAACATGCGGTACCAGCCCAGCAAGGCCTCCACGAAGACGTCACCGCAGACGACTCACCCAACACCATCCTGGACAAGATCGTTCGCAGCACCGCAGACGCGGTCCACACCGCGCTCGCAACCATCGACCCAGACAGCTTCGACAAAGCCGTTCAGACCCTGGTCCACACACGCAGACTGCTCATCGCTGGCGTCGGGACCTCATCGCCCCTCGTCCAAGACGCCAGCTACCGATTTCGCACAGCAGGGCTGCTCACCGAGGCGCCCATAGACAGCCACGGACAACACGTCAGCGCAAGCCTCCTTGACCCGCAAGACACTTGCCTCGCAATTAGCCACACCGGCCAAACACGCGAAACAATTATGACACTCACCGCCGCGAAAGAAGCGGGAGCTCAGACAATTACGCTCACCAGCTTCTACCGTTCACCAATAACCGCGCTCGCCGACATCAATCTGATCGCCGGCAGCAAAGAAACCAACTACCGCATCGAAGCCATGAGTAGCCGCATCGTCCATTCCACCGTCCTCGACGCAATATTCGTCGCCGTCAACGTCCAAATGCCCGAACGCGCGCGCAAAGCACAGGCACGAACCGCAGAGGCAGTCGCTAGCCACCGACTATAATCCGAACTTTTGACAAACCCCGGCCACACGAAACTAAGTTGACGTAATCTATATTATCGGCAATGATATTCATTGTCCTCTAAAGATGACAGAACGCTCCGACGGCCGCCGTCACGGAGCCACGACGGGGTGTTCACCGCTCTGTTCGAGCGGCTTCGGTGTCGGTCAGGCCGCCGATTTTTAGATTGTCTTCGGCTGAGGGCGAGCTCGTGAGTTCGTGAGCAGCGATTTGGGCTGTTGGTCAGCAGTACAGGATTGCGTTTGCCCTGGTACTCCCCACGCGGTAGTATCTGTCTTGCAGACCCCCCCACACCTGTGGATAAGGGGGTCTTGCTGTTTCTGGGGCTAAATTTCCTCGGGTTCCCGATTCGGGTCGCGCTCGGACAGGTAGTCCGCGTACCAGCGCCCAGCGAATTCGTTCTTCACGTGGCTGTCCACCACTACGTTGGCGCACCATGCAACGAGATCAGCCATCTGCACCAGTTGTGATCCCGACGAATCGATGTGGATGGCGTCTTCGATCACGCGCCGTTCACCGAGTGCGAGGCCCCTGTGTGTCGTTCGGTAGGAACTATCGCTGCCGTCACCGTCCATGAAGATCAGGCCCAACGAGTCGGATCTGGCCAATTCGCCTTCGATTCGGGTGACGAGATCGGCATAGAGTTCGCGCTTGGTACGCGCGAGATCATCGGGCTGGCCTCGGCGATATACCGCTCCGACGATCAAGCCTTCGGTCGAGCGAAGGGTGTCCAGGCATTCGATTGCGACCTCACGCCCGAAGTCCTTCCAGTACTCGTGTCCCTCGTGAATGTGTCGCTCAGGAATCCGTTTGGAGATCCGTCCGCGACCGTTCGCATACTCCGTGGTGTGTAGTTCTTTTGTCACCGGAACGCCGAACTCGCGCCACAGGCGTTTACGCGTGTCCAACCAGAACCGGAGCACCGAACGCCAATGATCAGGACTGAACTCTATCCAGCCGTAGACAGCGAGCCCGGACTGCGGATGACCTGAGTCATCGACATAAATCATGCGATCTAGATGAGGGGGCACGGGTCGATAATGACGGCCGGCCTTCTCAGTGCCAGTAACAACACGCCAACTTTCGAAATGGGCAACGACGTCGAACCCTGCACCGAAACGGGGGAGGTACCCAGATTACGGCCATGACCGTTTCGATGTATCGGCCGACACGCCTGAGACATACACCTGGCCGTCGACCAGCGGCAGATGTTTCGTAAGGGGCACCAGAGCAACGACGCCATTCCGAGGCAGCTATGTCGGAGATGCCCGATATGGTCCATACCTGACGACGGGAGTCACAGTGGGTATGTCAGCAACCGCGCGCGCGGAGCTACTGAGCAGTTGGATCAAACCCTCGAGCGAGAACGAACGGTTGCAGCAAGAGCGGGCGGAGAGCATGGTTCGCAGGGCGATCACGACCTGCGACGCCTTCGATGGCATCAACCCGCTCATCTACACGAAGGGGAGTTACCCCAACAACACCAACGTTCGCCGCGACAGTGATGTCGACGTGGTTGTCGAGTTCCACGGCTGCCTCTACTACGGCTACAAGGCCGGCGTCGTCGGAGCAGAACCTCCGTTGACGCCCTACCAGGGCGCGTGGACTCCCCAGAAATGGCGCCGGGCGGTTGTAGATGCCCTCATCGCCGCCTTCGGAGCAGACTCCGTCGACACCAGTGGCAGAGTCGCCATCAACATCAGCGCTGTAGAAGGCAGCCGCCCAAGCGTCGACGTCGTACCGAGCTTCCTCTACCGGCGCTACGACAATCCCGACCGGACCATCGCACCGGAGGGTAGCTGCGTCTTTCCCACAGACGGTGGAAACAAGATCGTGAATTGGCCCCAACAACAACTGGACAACGGGCGCAACCTCAATACCCAGACCAACCACCGGTACAAAAACTATGTTCGCGCGTTGAAAAACGCCGAGAACTACCTCGCGACAGCAGGCACCATCGACGAACTGCCCTCATATTTCATGGAGTGCCTGGTCTTCAACGCGCCAGCCTCGACTCTCACCACCGGTGATCTCGATGACGGCTTCCGCGCCACGTTAAGCAGCTTGTGGGGCCTGCTCGAATCGGAGGACAGCAAACGCGCGATGGTCGAGCCCAACTGGATGAAGTGGCTGTTCACCGAGGACAAGAAGTGGTCGATCCAGGATGGAAAAGATCTGGTTCTGGCGACGTGGAATCACCTCGGATACGGGAGCTGATCCTTGCATATGCGCCCGACGACCCTGGTTCGCATGGTTGTCCTATCGGTCGGTTTCGCTTACACAGCGATACTCGCGCTATCGGGCATCCACCTCGACAGCGTCGCCAAAATAGTCGTCGGCGTTCTCCCCGCCGCTGCTTCTGCGGTGCTGCTCGGGTGGGATCTGTGGCTGTGGCGTCTCCCGCTGCTGAACCGGCTGATCCGCAGGCCGCGAATCGACGGTCTATGGGAGGTGACACTGACACCCACGGCGGAAAGTCACATACCGGAAGGGGGTAACCGCGGACCCATTCCGGCGTACGTCGTGATCAACCAATCCTTCTGGTCTATCCACGTTCGGCAGATGACCGTACAAAGTGGGAGCGACAGCAAGTCGTTCTTCTGGAGTCACCTGCCCGGTGATGACGTGGAGCGGCTGAATTTTCTCTACCGGAATGATCCACGCCCCGAGCACCAGGCTCGCAGCCACCCGCATCTAGGCTCCTGTTCGTTCAATACGGCACGCCGTGTCCCACAATCGATCCGCGGCGTCTACTTCACGGATCGATACACCCAGGGCGAGATTGACTTACGCCTGATCGACAGATCCAAGGGATACACGTCGTTTCAGGAAGCCGCGGCACATGTGAGGGAACTACGCCCCAACAGCGGCCAGGTCTGACACGTCACCGTCCACGGGGTACTCCTCGTCGATTCGGGTGCCGAAGAGCGAAGGTAGCACTGGGTAAGTCTCTTATCTGATCTCGAGGTATTCGCTGACCCTCCAATCCGACGACCGTTCCGATACTGAGCGTGGCGTGAAGTCGAGGAA
>NZ_LVCU01000302.1:0-15599 GCF_001647185.1 Rhodococcus sp. EPR-147 | reverse complement strand
AGACGGCAACAACCGCCAGCAGCGCGATCAGTCGAACGTCACGCAGGTGCCGGGTCACGAGGGGCAAGCGTACCGGCGCGAGACGACACCTCGCTGTTTCGGCGAGTGCGAGAGCTCAGCCGTCCTACCGAACGTGAGGTGATCCTCACGATAACCTGCAAGGCGGTGGGGTTAGCATCACTTCAAGTCGGGCGCAGGACTACCCGCCGAACCGAGGGAGCAGCACACGTGTCCATCGCGTCGCACGAAGATGCCGCACGCAGCGCTCATGCGGCCTGGCAGAAGGCAGTGGCCGGTGTCCTGGCCAAATCTCGTCGGGTCGAGGTGGCCGATCTGCCCGCCGACGCCGAACATCTACTCGATTCGACGACGTACGACGGGGTCACCGTGTCCCCGCTGTACACCGCGTTCGACGAGCGCCCGGAAGGTCCACTGCCGGGGCAATTTCCCTACTTGCGGGGCCGCGACCCCCACCGCGACGTCAACGCCGGCTGGAAAGTGTGCACCCGCCACGGCTCGGTCCGCGGCGACGGCGCCGACGACGCGTCGACGCTCAACACGCAGATACTCGATTCCCTCTCCAACGGCACCAGCGCTCTGTGGTTGACGGTCGGCACCGGTGGTGTGGATCCGACTGCGCTCCCGGAGGTTCTCGGTGGAGTGTTTCTCGAGCTCGCACCGCTGACGCTCGATGCGCGCGGGGATGTTCGGGCAGCAGCTGCAGCAGTGTTCGGGGTGCTCGACTCGGCCGATATCGACGATCGCGCCGCAGTTGACATCCGGCTCGGCGTGGCCACTCTCACAGCGCCGTTGGGCGGAACCGAGTCGATCGAGATGGACGAGGCACTCGAACTGGTTCGTGAATCGATCGGTCGCACCGAGACGGTTCGTGCGATCACCGTCGACGGCACCGTGTTCCACAATCTCGGAGGCGGCGACGCGCAGGAGCTCGGTGCTGCGATCGCCGCAGGCCTCGAGTACCTCCGGTCCATGACCGATGCCGGTATCGGCATCTCGGATGCCCTGAGACAGATCGAGTTCCGATTCTCCGCCACCGACGACCAGTTCCAGACCATCGCCAAGTTCCGGGCCGCTCGCACGTTGTGGGCGCGCATCGCGCAGGTCTGCGGAGCCCCCGACGCCGGTGACGCTCCTCAGCACGCGGTGACCTCGGAGGCGATGATGTCGCAGCGGGATCCGTGGGTGAACATGCTGCGGACCACGCTGGCGTCGTTCGGCGCGGGAGTGGGCGGCGCCGATGCGGTGACCGTGCTCCCGTTCGATGCGGCACTCGACGGCGGCGCAGCCGGGGTGTCGAAGACGTTCGCGGCCCGCATCGCCCGGAACACCCAGCTGCTGCTGCTCGAAGAGGCGCATCTCGGACGGGTCCTGGATCCGGGTGCCGGGTCCTGGTACATCGAAGAACTGACCGCTGCGGTCGCCGCGAAGGCCTGGGAGTTCTTCCAGACCGTCGAAGCGTCGGGCGGATTCCGTGCCGCCGTCGCCGACGGTTCGCTCGTGGCCGCGATCGAGAAGACCCGCGCCGAACGCGATTCCGACATCGCTCACCGAGTGACCCCGCTGACCGGCGTCAACGAGTTTCCCAACCTGGCCGAGGCACCACTGACCCCGGAGCAGACCGAGCCGCAGGATTCGGCAACCGTGTACAGGTACGCCAGGGCTTTCGAAGCTTTGCGGGATCGCTCGGATGTTCATCTGGCTCAGCATGATTCACGGCCGACCGTGCTTCTGGTACCGCTGGGCAGCGTTGCCGAACACAACGTCCGGACGACATTCGCGTCGAATCTGTTGGCGTCGGGCGGGATCGAGGCCGTCAAACCGGGTCCGCTGACCGTCGAGGCTGTTGCCGGGGCAGTGGAGGCGTCCGGAGCTCACATAGCGGTGGTGTGTGGAACCGACAAGAGGTACGTCGACGAGGCCGCCACTGCCGTGGAGGCACTGCGGGCAGCAGGCGTCACGCAGGTGCTGCTCGCCGGTCCCGAGAAGATCTTCACCGGCGTCGAGGGTGACTCGCGTCCCGATGGATTCCTGACCGCGAAGGTCGACGCCGTCGCCGTGCTGACCGAACTTCTCGACACCCTGGGAGCCTGAGATGAGCGAGCCTGAAGTGAATACCGACGAGCGCAGAATCTCGCACACCATCGGCAGTTTCGCCGAGGTGCCACTGGTCGATCCCGACGAGCCGACTCCGCCGCCGCCGTCGGCCGAGGACGTCAACGCTCACGTGGAGAAGGGCGCGAAGGCCAACTTCTACACACCCGAGCAGGTGGTGTGGTCCACCCCCGAGGGCATCGACGTCAAGCCGGTGTTCACCGAGGCCGATCGCGCCGCCGCCGAGGCCGAGGGCTACCCGCTGCACAGCTACCCGGGTGCCCCGCCGTTCCTTCGCGGGCCGTATCCCACGATGTACGTCAACCAGCCGTGGACCATTCGTCAGTACGCGGGCTTCTCCACCGCGGCCGAGTCCAACGCGTTCTATCGTCGAAACCTCGCGGCCGGCCAGAAGGGTCTGTCGGTGGCGTTCGACCTGGCCACCCACCGCGGCTACGACTCCGATCACCCGCGAGTACAGGGTGACGTCGGAATGGCCGGTGTGGCCATCGATTCCATCTACGACATGCGTCAGCTGTTCGACGGCATCGACCTGGGCAGCGTCTCGGTCTCGATGACCATGAACGGTGCGGTGCTGCCGATCCTGGCGCTGTACGTCGCGGCCGCCGAGGAGCAGGGCGTCGGGCCGGAGAAGCTCGCCGGCACCATCCAGAACGACATTCTCAAAGAGTTCATGGTGCGCAACACCTACATCTATCCGCCCAAGCCGTCGATGCGCATCATCTCGGACATCTTCGCGTACACCAGCGAGAAGATGCCCAAGTACAACTCGATCTCCATCTCCGGCTACCACATCCAAGAAGCCGGAGCCACTGCCGATCTCGAACTCGCGTACACCCTCGCGGACGGTGTCGAGTACATCCGGGCCGGTCTGGATGCGGGCATGGACATCGATACGTTCGCGCCGCGACTGTCGTTCTTCTGGGCCATCGGAATGAACTTCTTCATGGAGGTCGCCAAGCTTCGGGCCGGGCGTCTGCTGTGGGCCGAGCTCGTCCAGCAGTTCGAGCCCGAGAGCGCCAAATCCCGTTCGCTGCGCACTCATTCACAGACGTCGGGTTGGTCGTTGACGGCACAGGACGTGTTCAACAACGTCGCCCGTACCTGTGTGGAGGCGATGGCGGCAACCCAGGGACACACCCAGTCGCTGCACACCAACGCCCTCGACGAGGCTCTCGCCCTGCCGACGGACTTCTCGGCGCGGATCGCCCGCAACACCCAGCTGCTCATCGCTCAGGAGTCCAACACCGTTCGCCCGATCGATCCGTGGGGCGGCTCGCACTACGTCGAGTGGCTCACTCATCAGCTCGCGAATCGGGCCCGGGCACACATCGCCGAGGTCGAGGAAGCGGGCGGCATGGCTCAGGCCATCGGCGAGGGCATTCCCAAGCTACGCATCGAGGAGGCGGCGGCCCGCACCCAGGCGCGTATCGACTCCGGCCGTCAGCCCCTGGTGGGCGTCAACAAGTACGTGCCCGACGAGCCCGACACCATCGAGGTGCTCAAGGTCGAGAACTCCAAGGTTCGACGTGAGCAGATCGAAAAGCTCGAGCGGTTGCGGGCCGAGCGGGACACCGCCGAGGTCGAGGCCGCTCTGGCGAACCTGACCAGAGCTGCGGCGTCGGATCAGCCGGGGATGGAGAACAATCTGCTGGCCCTCGCCATCGACGCGGCACGCAAGATGGCCACCGTCGGCGAGATCTCCGACGCGCTCGAGAAGGTCTACGGGCGCCATCAGGCCGAAATCCGGACAATCAGTGGTGTGTACCGCGACGAGGCAGGCAAATCCGAGAACATCACCCGCGCCACGACGCTGGTCGAGCAGTTCGCCGAGGACGAGGGCCGTCGGCCTCGCGTCCTGGTGTGCAAGATGGGTCAGGACGGGCACGACCGTGGTCAGAAGGTCATCGCCACGGCGTTCGCGGACATCGGCTTCGACGTGGACGTCGGCCCGCTGTTCCAGACCCCCGAGGAGGTGGCCCGCCAGGCCGCCGACAACGACGTTCACGTCGTCGGAGTGTCGTCACTGGCGGCAGGCCACCTGACGCTGGTGCCCGCCCTGCGGCAGGCCTTGGCCGACGTCGGCCGCGAGGACATCATGATCGTCGTCGGTGGCGTCATCCCACCCGGCGATTTCGACGAGCTGTACGCCGCGGGCGCTGCGGCGATCTTCCCTCCGGGCACCGTCATCGCCGACGCAGCGATCGGCCTGGTGGAGAAGCTGTCCGTTGCGCTCGGGCACGCACCACGCGAGGCCAACGCCTGAGTATGGGTTCTCCGAACGACAACACGAGTTCCTCGACCGGTGCAGCGTCGCCGAGAGGCCGAACCATCGACATCGATGCGGTGGCCGACGCTGTCCGAGCGAACGAGCGATCCGGTTTGGCGCGTGCTATCACCTTGGTCGAGTCGACCCGATCGGATCATCGAGACCTGGCTCAGCAGTTGCTGCTGCGGGTGCTGCCCGATGCCGGTGGCTCCCATCGAGTCGGCATCACCGGCGTGCCGGGGGTCGGCAAATCGACCTTCATCGACGCGCTCGGAATGCGGTTGATCGAGAAGGGGCACCGAGTCGCGGTGCTGGCCGTCGATCCGTCGTCGACGCGGACCGGTGGTTCCATCCTGGGTGACAAGACCCGGATGTCGCGTCTCGCGGTGCAGGAGAACGCGTACATTCGGCCGTCTCCGACGTCGGGAACCCTGGGCGGGGTCGCACGTGCGACGCGAGAGACGATCGTGCTCCTCGAAGCGGCAGGCTTCGACGTCATTCTGGTGGAGACGGTGGGCGTCGGGCAGTCCGAGGTGACGGTCGCGAACATGGTCGACTGCTTCACGTTCCTGACGCTTGCGCGCACCGGAGATCAGTTGCAGGGCATCAAGAAGGGCGTTCTCGAGCTCGCCGACCTGGTGGCCGTCAACAAGGCCGACGGCAAGCACGCGACCGACGCGAAGAACGCGGCGCGGGAGTTGGCGGGCGCGCTGCGGCTGATCTATCCGCACGACGCTATCTGGAAGCCCCCGGTGTTGACGATGAGCGCCATCGAGGGCACCGGTCTCGACGAGTACTGGGACACCGTGCTACGCCATCAGCAAGTGCTCAGTGACGCAGGCGAATTCGCCGAGAAGCGTCGCAAGCAGCAGGTCGATTGGACGTGGACGATGGTCAACGACCAGCTGCTGCGCAGGCTGGCGCAGAATCCCTCCGTCAAGGCGATCCGCGGCGACGTCGAGGCCCGGGTGCGTGACGGTTCACTGACCGCCGCGCTGGCTGCGCAGGAACTACTCGACGCGTTCGATTCCTGAAGCTCCTTCTTTTGGCCCTGGGGCCGGGTAGAGCCGGGCGGCGAGTTCCCCGACTCGCTCGATCAAGCGGTCGAAGAATGCCTCCGGGTCCGTACGGGTCGCGATCGCGGCATTCGGTTCTCGACCCCACATCCCGCGCCAGTCGGCCACTGTCGTTCCGCGCGTGAGAGTCCCGACGAGTTCGACGTCCACGGTCGCGTGTCGGTAGGTGGCGATGTCCGCGTCCAGCGCGAGCGCGGCCGCGAACGGATCGTGCATGTGTGCCAAGAATCCCTGATCGTGATCGCGATGGAATTCCAGGTAGAACCGCACCGCGTCGGAGAAGTGCCGCACGATCGGGTTCGAAGCGGTCGATCGAACACCCGGAGCATCGCTCGACGAGATCGATTCGGCCGGAATGCTTCCGGCGCGTTCGGCAAGACGCCGGATGTGTTCGGGGGTCATCTCTACGGTCTCGGTGATGTCGAGCGCGCAGACGATGGGATGGCGCTCCGGCGGTAGTCCGGAGAAGGCCGCGAACACTTCCGCGGCGGCCTCGGGGTCGACGGCGATGTTCCACTCGCTGGTCGGTGTCGTGTTGCCCTGGTGCTGAAATGCGCCGCCCATCAACACCAGTCGCTTCAACAGTCGAGGTAGCTCAGGATCCCGACGGATCGCCAGAGCGAGATTGGTCAGCGGACCGGTGACCAATCCGGTGATCTCGCCCGGCCGCGAACGAACCAGCTCGATCCACATCGTGGTGGCGTCCCGGTCGGACAGCGGCCGCGTCGACACCGGAAGCTCCGCGTACCCGATGCCCTGCGGACCGTGGGTGTCCTCGGTGGGCATCAGTGGTGCCACGAGGGGTACCTGTGCGCCGAGCGAGACCTCGACGTCGCCCGCGCGGCACAGGTCGAGCCAGGCGAGATTGTTCGCGGCAACCTGGTTCACCGGCACATTGCCCGCGGTGGATGCGATGCCGAGGATCTCGGCATCCTCACTGGCGAGCAAGTAGAGCAACGCGAGAGAATCGTCGATTCCGGTGTCCACGTCGACGATCAAGGGGACGGTCACGACGCCACCTCCGTCGTCGGGATGTGTCGCACCGGGAAATTGACCGACCGCGCGATGAAACACTTCGAAGACGCCGATGCGTGCAGTCGCTCGGCCCGCGGCACCATCGACGGGTCGACGACGGTCACGGCCGGAGCCAGGGTGACCTCCACGAACTGACCCGAACCGTCGGACTGCTCGGTCATCACTCCGGTGGGGGAGTCGGTGTATTCGGTGACGACCACTCCCGATGCCGCGGCGAGCCCGAGGTACCACAGCATATGGCAACTGGACAGCGAGGCGACGAGCATCTCCTCGGGATTCCAACGCTCGGGATTGCCGCGAAAGCTCGGATCGGAGCTCGCGTGGAGGTCGGGCTTGCCGGGTGCCGAGACGGTGTGGTCGCGATCGTAGGCAGCGGCACCGGTGGTACCGACGCCGCGGTTGCCCGTCCAGTTCACCGTGAGTCCGTAGTTGTGGTTCGGCACGGGTCCATCCTGCCAGCTGTGCGTCTATCCGTGTCGTTGCCCCGCGACGGCCTCTGTCCGGATTGGCCGAATTGCTCCAATTGTCAACGTGGTGTGCCATATTCGACGTCCTGCCGTTCACCTGGAGGAACAGCGGTAGACCGAGTTCGGCCGTTTGAAATCATGTCGTTTGTCTGGCTAACGTTGCTGGAATGACCGTAGCCCGAGAACCTGAGACAACCCCGCAGCACACGCGGTGGGGACATCGACACGTCCAGCTTCTTCGACGCGACGCGTTCACGAACCGAATGCGGAGGAAGCCGGCGCTCTCGCAGGAGAGCATCACCGTCGTGGATCAGCCGATGCTCAAGCGCGCGGTGTCGGCCGCTGCTCTCGGCAACACGATGGAGTGGTTCGACTTCGGTGTGTACGGCTACCTGGCCGCGACGTTGGGCAAGGTGTTCTACCCCGACGCCACGCCCGCAGTGCAGCTCATCTCGACGTTCGCCACGTTCGCGGCAGCGTTCGTCGTCCGTCCACTCGGAGGCCTGTTCTTCGGACCGCTGGGGGACCGAATCGGGCGGCAGAAGGTACTCGCCGCGACGATGATCATGATGGCGATCGGCACGCTGGCCGTCGGACTCATCCCCAGTTACGCGACCATCGGGATCTGGGCACCGATTCTCCTACTCGTCGCGCGGCTGGTCCAAGGGTTCTCCACCGGCGGCGAGTACGGCGGTGCCACGACGTTCATCGCCGAGTACTCCCCGGACAAGCGTCGTGGTTTTCTCGGTAGTTGGCTCGACTTCGGCACTTTCGTCGGTTATGCCATGGGCTCGGGCCTGGTGACGATCCTCAACGCGGTGTTGGGTGACGCCACGATGGTCGAATGGGGCTGGCGCATACCGTTCTTCGTCGCAGGACCGATGGGTCTGATCGGGCTGTACCTGCGGCTCAAGCTGGAAGACACGCCTGCGTTCCGCAAACAACTCGACGAACATGACAGCAAGGTCAAGGCGCAGGAGAGCGGCCGGAGGTCGATCGGAAAGATCTTCACCGACCATTGGCGGGCTCTGTTGATCTGCATGGGAATCGTGTTGCTGTACAACGTGACCAACTACATGGTGACGTCATATCTACCCACGTACTTCACCGAGGTCGTCGGCCGCAGTCAGCTCAGCGCCGATTTGCTCGTCTTGTCGGCGATGCTCGTCGTGGTGAGCGTCATCGTGGGTGTCGGCCGGCTCACCGACCGAATCGGCCGCAAACCGGTGTTCGTCTTCGGCGCCGTCGGGCAGATCGTTCTCGCCGTGCCCTGCTTCCTGTTGCTGCGCAGCAGTGGGTGGATGGGGCCGCTGATCGCATGCGTGCTGCTGGGTCTCGTGCTGGCATGTTTCGCGGCACCGAGCGCATCGACGCTACCGGCCCTGTTTCCCACCCGAATTCGCTACGCGGCGCTGTCGATCGGGTTCAATCTGTCGGTGTCGATCTTCGGTGGTACGACGCCGCTGGTCACCTCGGCGTTGGTCAGCGCAACGGGTAGCCCGATGATCCCTGCGTACTACCTCGTCCTGAGCGGTGTTATCGGCCTCGTCGCCGTCGGATTTCTGCGCGAGTCGGCCACCCAACCGTTGGAAGGTTCACCGCCACAGGTCGACTCGACCGAGGAGGCCGAGGAGCTCTACTCCGAGCTGTCCTCGGCCTCCCCGCGGTCGTAGTTCGCCGTCGATCAGTTCCGCTTGGCCCAGATCTCCATGCCGGCAGCGTTGAGACGATCGACGAGAACGTCACCGATCGCGGTGGCGGGAGTGAGAACTCCTGCGGCCTTCGGCAAGGCGTCGCCGCCGTACACGAGTGCGAGTGCCGACTCCGCCAGCATGACCGCGGTGGCCTTGTAGCCGGGGTCTCCCGAAGCTTTGACCCGAGCCCGGTAGCGAGCCCCCGACGTGGTGAGGGTGTACAGGTCGACCGTGAAATGTCCCTTCTCACGGGCTTTTTCACTCGGGCCGGTGCCCGGCTTGGGCAGAATGCGATCGAGCACCTTGGCCGGAAGCACAGTCATCGCGGACACGCCGACGAAGAGCCCGGCAGACAGAGCACCGGCGAGGACGGGGCTGGCGAACGACGAGCCGACACTCATCACCTCGCTGTAGCGGAACTGCTTTCCGTAGGCCCAGTCGCGAAGTGCATTGGTGCGCCGGACGACTCGCGTGTTGTACGAGGCCATCACGAACGGGGCTTTCCAGCCACGCAGGCTCGGGTCGATCTTCTTGCCGTCGATCAGCACGGTGTCGAGCTGACGGCCGAGCTGTGGCTCAAGGCCCCGGTCGGGACTGAGGGAGTACGGCCGCGCGGCGATGCGTCGGGCCCGCTTGTCCTTCTTCATCGCCTCGATCTGCCCGCGCAGCGAGTCGATGGTGCCGCCGCTGACCCCGCCGGACATCGACGTGACCACCAGGGTCGTGTCGGTCAGCTCACCGGCGTTGTCTGCGGTCACGGCCTCGTACAGCGCGTGTACGCCGATGTCGGACGGGATGGAATCGAAGCCGCACGAGTGAACGATGCGGGCCCCGGTGCGCTGAGCGATTTCGTGGTTGGTATCGATGCTCTCGCGAGCGAACAGGACCTCGCCGGTGAGGTCGACGTAATCCGTCCCGGCCTCGGCGCACGCCGTTGCCAATTCCAAGCCGTACTTGGCGTAGGGACCGACCGTGGTGATGACGACTCGGGTCGATCGGGCCATGGCCTCGAGCGATGCGAGGTCGGTTGCGTCGGCCTCGAGAACTGACCACTGCTGAGCCCTGGAGCCCAGTTCTTTCCTGGCGGCCTCCACCCTCGCCGTAGAGCGCCCGGCGAGGGCGATGCGGGTGTCTGCCGGTGCATGCTCGGCGAGGTACTTCGCCGTCAATTTCCCGACGAAGCCGGTGACGCCGTAGACGACGATGTCGTGAGTGCGATCGGGGGAGTCGGATGCAGGCGAATTCATACCAGCGACACTAACGCGGGTCACCCCGGCGAGTCGACGCGCCGTCAGTTCGTCCAGGTGTGCACGGGTTCTCCGGCATTCATGAGGGTGACGTAATCACCGAGCATTCCCGCAAGCGCTCTATCGCGCTTCTCACCGGCGCTTTCGCGGGCGACGACGGCGTTGCGCTGCCACACCGAGCCGGACTGCTTGGCCAGGCACCGCGCCTCGATCACCCCCAGATAGCGGTCGCGGACCGCCGCGTCCACGCCGTAGGCGGCCAATCCGGCGTCGGCCAGGGGCAGCAGCCGACGCAACACCAGTTCCTGCGGACTCACCCAACCCACCTCGGGCCAGTAGAGCATCGAATCGAACCCGCCGCGGGCCGCGGAGTGCACGTTCTCCTCGGCGGCGTCGAACGACATCTGCGACCACAGCGGGCGGTCGGCATCGGCCAGCGCGCGGACGGTTCCGTAGTAGAACGCCGCGTCGGCGAGAGTGTCCACCACCGACGGTCCGGCCGGCAGAACGCGATTCTCCAGCCTGATGTGATGGCCGTCGCCGGACCGGTCGTAGATCGGCCTGTTCCACCGGTAGACGGTTCCGTTGTGCATGCGCAGTTCGGACAGCGACGGTGTCTTGCCCTCGGCCAGCGCAGCCTTGGGATCCTCCTCGCTGCAGACCGGCAGCAACGCAGGGAAGTAGCGTGAATTCTCCTCGAACAGATCGAAGATCGAGGTGATCCATCGTTCGCCGAACCACACCCGCGGTCGGACACCCTGATTCTTGAGCTCCTGCGGCCTGGTGTCGGTGGCCTGCTCGAACAGCGGAATGCGAGTCTCGTGCCACAGCGCGCGTCCGGCGAAGAACGGCGAGTTGGCGGCGAGCGCCACCTGTACACCCGAAAGGGCTTGCGCTGCATTCCAATACGACGCGAACTCGTCCGGAGCCACCTGCAGGTGCAGCTGAACCGACGTGCAGGCCGCCTCGGGCAGGATCGTGTCGGTCACGATGTCGAGATCCTCGGCGGCAGCGGCACCGGGCAGTCGAACTCCGCCGATCTTCAGTTCGATGTCCTCGCCCCGAGCGGCGAAGATCTGCTGATTGAGCAGGTCGTAGCGCGGATTCGCCGAGAGCCACCGGTGCTCGAAGTGCTCCTCGTCCAGAGTCGGGAGCATGCCGATCATGGCGAGCCGACTACCCGAGGTGCGGGCGCGTTCGTCCGCTGCATTCAGCGATCTGCGCAGGTCGGTCTCCAACTCGGCGATCGAGGCACCGCGCAGTGGCCGAGGGTCGACGTTGATCTCGATGTTGAACTGGCCGAGCTCGGTTTGATAGTCGGGATCGGCGATGGCGTCGAGCACCGCCGCGTTGGCCATCGACGGTTCCATGTCGTCGTCGACGAGATTGAGCTCGATCTCCATGCCTATCTGCGGTTCACCGACGTGGAAGGTCTCATCGGCCAACATGATCGCCAGGGCATCGAGACAGTCCTGCACCTTCTGGCGAAACTCGTGCCTGTCCTGCCTGGTGAACTTACGGCGCTCGACGTCCTCGCCCATGGTGCCCGCCTATCGGTGCGTGAAGAAGGGCCGTTCGCTCGCGCGCAACGACTTCGGCTTACGAGTATCGCAGCCCATGTTCGCCGAGGGGCACGCACGCGAAAATCACCAGGGTGACGGCTGGTAGTCCTTGAGGAACGAGCCGTGCAGATCGACTCCGAGTTCGCCCTGCACGATCGGGTCGTACACCCGGGCGGCACCGTCGACCAGGTCGAGTGGAGCGTGGAAACCTTCGTCGGCGAGCCGCATCTTGGTGGGGTGTGGCCGTTCGTCGGTGATCCAGCCGGTGTCGACGGCGGTCATCAGGATCCCGCTCTCGAGCATCTCCTTCGCGCTGGTGCGCGTCAGCATGTTCAGCGCGGCCTTGGCCATGTTGGTGTGGGGATGGCCCGGCCCCTTGTACGCGCGGCCGAACTGGCCTTCCATGGCCGAGACGTTGACCACGTACTTGCGGCGCGCGTCCGAGGCCTCCATCGCGGTGCGTAGCCGCGAGACCAGGATGAAGGGTGCGACGGAATTGCAGAGCTGCACCTCGAGCAGTTCCACAGGGTCGACCTGCTCGACGGTGTGGATCCAGCTGTTGGTCTCGGCGAGATCGGGCACCAGACCCCCGGCATCGATGGCGAGCCCGCTCTCGATTCTCTCGGCCGTGACCGAGCCGGCGACCATGGCGAGCGAGGCCACGTCGTCCGCGCTCAGGGCAGCAGTCGATCGGCCGCCGATCGCGGTGGCGGGCAACGAGCTCGCCAGTGACGCCGGGTGCGCATCACTGGTCTTGCCGAACGTGATCCGCTCCGGTCCCGCTCCCTCGGTCAGGGCTGCGGGCAACGGTTCGGCTTCCGCATCGGCCAGTGCGCTGTAGGAACCGGGGGAGC
The DNA here is from genome assembly GCF_001647185.1 of Rhodococcus sp. EPR-147. NCBI lineage: Bacteria > Bacillati > Actinomycetota > Actinomycetes > Mycobacteriales > Nocardiaceae > Rhodococcus > Rhodococcus sp. EPR-147. The sequence continues at coordinate 3,262 of NZ_LVCU01000302.1, read as the reverse complement.
GTTTGACGGTCTGTGCGGCGTTGTTGATCAGAATGTCCAGAGGTCCCTCGGCCGCGACCGAATCGGCGAGCGCCACAACCTGAGCCGGATCGCGAAGATCGATACCGACGACGCGCAGACGGTGCAGCCACTGGTCACTGTCGTCCATCGCGGCGAAGCGACGCACGGCATCGTTGGGGAATCGGGTGGTGATGGTCGTGTGGGCACCGTCGCGCAGCAGTCGAAGTGCGATGTACATCCCGATCTTCGCCCGACCACCGGTCAGCAACGCCCGCCGGCCGGACAGATCGGTTCGCGCGTTGCGTTTGCCTCGATTGAGCGTCGCGCACTCCGGGCACAGCTGGTGATAGAACGAGTCGACGTGGGTGTAGCGCTGCTTGCAGATGTAGCAGGGGCGAGCCTTGATCAGAGTGCCTGCGATGTCTCCCTCGGCGCGGGAGGTCAGGGACAGTCCTGCGGTCTCGTCGTCGATTCGGTCCGGGGATCCGGTTGCGGTTGCCGCGACGACGGCACGGTCGGCCGCGTTGACGGCGTTGCGCGCCGCGACGCGTCGGGCACGCTTGAGATCTTTGAACATGGCACCGGATGCGCGCTGCACAGCGATCGAATCCGGATGGTTCTTGTCCAGCTCTGCGGCCTGCTTCAGCACGCGCAGGCACGTCTCGAGATCGGTCGGGTCGATCGCGTCCATCGTCGGTCTCCTAGCATCGGCCCCTTCGAGCCGAACGAAAGCGAGTGCAGAACGAAAAAGACCCCGATTCCGAAGAATCAGGGTCAGTTTCGTCTGTCTCAACTCAGATCTGTTAAAATCTTTGTCTGACTACATCTTTCAGACGGTGTCCGAGGGGGGACTTGAACCCCCACGTCCGTTAATAGGACACTAGCACCTCAAGCTAGCGCGTCTGCCATTCCGCCACTCGGACAAGTGCGACCTCTGCCGCATATTCTTTTGTTGCTTTCACAGCCGGCCGCTGTGTGCTGCGTAAGATTATCCGACGGGTTCCCGATAACCCAAATCCCCACGTCAGTTCATGCTCGAGGCCGTTTCTCATGATGCCCGGAGCCGATTCTGGTGGTAGGAACGACGTGTGCCCAACGATGTGAGCAATCCCGGAAACACAACCGATATCGACGCCACCGTTGCCCTCGACGAAGTCGTGGATCTCGTCAGTTCCCTCATCCGGTTCGACACCTCGAACACGGGGGAACTCGACACGACCGTCGGCGAGAAGGAATGCGCCGAGTGGGTGGCGAGCAAGCTCGAGGAAGTGGGCTACGAGACGGAGTACGTCGAGTCCGGTGCCCCGGGTCGAGGCAACGTGTTCGCGTGGCTGCGCGGAGCGGACTCCTCTCGCGGCGCGCTGCTGGTCCACGGACACCTGGATGTCGTACCGGCCGAACCGGCCGACTGGAGCGTGCATCCGTTCTCCGGGGCCGTCGAGGACGGTTACGTGTGGGGCCGAGGCGCGGTGGACATGAAGGACATGGTCGGCATGGCTCTCGCGCTGGCCCGCCAATTCAAGTCCAACGGAACCGTCCCACCCCGCGACATCCTGTTCGCGTTCCTGGCGGACGAGGAGGCGGGCGGCAAGTACGGATCGCACTGGTTGGTCGACAACCGACCCGATCTGTTCGAGGGCGTCACCGAGGCGGTCGGTGAGGTCGGCGGGTTCTCGCTCACCGTCGCTCGTCCGGACGGCACCGAGAAGCGGCTCTACATGGTCGAGACGGCGGAGAAGAGCCTGGCCTGGATGCGGCTGACGGCCAAGGCCCGCGCCGGACACGGATCCTTCCTGCACGACGACAACGCCGTGACGTACCTCGCCGAGGCAGTGGCCAAACTGGGCAATCACACGTTTCCGCTGGTGCTCACCGAATCGGTCTCGCAATTTCTGCAGGCGGTCTCGGAGGAATCGGGTCTCGATTTCGACCCGACGTCACCGGACATCGACGGCACCCTGCTCAAACTCGGCAGCATCGCCCGCATCGTCGGAGCGACCCTTCGCGACACCGCGAACCCGACGATGCTCTCGGCCGGCTACAAGGCGAACGTGATTCCGCAGACGGCGACGGCAGTGGTGGACTGCCGAGTGCTGCCGGGGCGGCAGGCGGCCTTCGAGAAGGAGGTCGACGAGTTGATCGGCCCGAACGTCGAACGCGAATGGATCACGAAACTCGAACCGTACGAGACCACGTTCGACGGCGATCTCGTCGACGCGATGAACGACGCAGTCCTGGCACACGATCCGAACGGTCGAACCGTTCCCTACATGCTGTCCGGCGGAACCGACGCAAAAGCGTTCGCGCGCATCGGTATTCGCTGCTTCGGCTTCGCTCCGCTGAAGTTGCCACCGGAACTGGATTTCGCGGCGTTGTTTCACGGCATCGACGAACGAGTACCCGTGGAATCGTTGGAGTTCGGTACACAGGTACTCGAACACTTCTTGCTGCACAGCTGATACGAAAGGAACCATCGTGGCGTACAACCCATACGACTCGCTTCCGGACCTACCATCCTTCGAGTTGACGTCCGAGGACGTCGAGGACGGCCAGACATTGGCCGCTCAGCAGGTCAGTGGAATCATGGGAGCCGGTGGGCACGACAACTCTCCGCAGCTGTCCTGGTCCGGATTCCCCGAGGGCACCAAGAGCTTCGCTGTCACCGTCTACGACCCCGACGCGCCGACAGCATCCGGCTTCTGGCACTGGGCAGTGGCGAACATCCCCGTCGAGACGACATCGCTGGTGTCGGGCGCAGGCGACGACGGCGGGACCGGGGTGCCCAGCACCGCGGTGACGCTCAAGAACGACGCCGGTCTGTTCCGCTACATCGGTGCTGCTCCGCCCGCAGGCCACGGCCCGCACCGCTACTTCATCGTGGTTCACGCGGTGGACGTCGAACGGCTCGAAGTGGACGAGACGGCCACCCCGGCCTACCTCGGCTTCAACCTGTTCTCGCACGCCATCGGTCGTGCGGTCCTCACCGGCATCTACGAGGCCTGAGCTCGAACGTCGGGTGTCGGAACACCGGTTCCGACACCCGACGGTTCAGGGCTTGTTCGCCGAGCCCACCGCATCGGTGATCGTGGCGAAGCCGTGTTCCTCGAGCCGAGTTGCCAGTCCCCGGTGAATGTTCTTGATCCACAGCGGGCCGCCGTAGATGAACCCGGTGTAGCCCTGCACCAGTGACGCGCCCGCAGTGATGCGTTCCCACGCCTGCGCCTCGGTCTCGATTCCGCCGACGGAAATCAGCGTCAGCCGG